>NZ_VBVZ01000015.1 GCF_005863185.1 Pseudomonas edaphica | reverse complement strand
GTGATGCCATCGCAGGCAAGCCAGCTCCCACATTGGATCGAGTGGTGTCAGGGGAAGTTATGCAGCTACCGGCACGCGGCTGGTATGCCAGATCAGCACCTTGCTCACGCGGTTGTCCTCGGTCTCGAGGATTTCCAGGCGGTAGCGGCCGATTTTCAGGCACACCGCGCAGTCGGGAATAGTCTCGAGCGCCTCGGTAACCAGGCCATTGAGGGTCTTGGGGCCGTCACTGGGCAAGTGCCAGCCCAGGCTTTTGTTCAGTTCGCGGATCGAGGCGGCGCCGTCGATGATGTAGCGGCCATCGGCTTGGGCTTCGATGTGCGGGTTATCCACCGCCTGGTCGCTTTCGAATTCGCCGACGATTTCTTCGAGGATATCTTCCAGGGTGACGATGCCCAGCACTTCGCCGTATTCGTCCACCACCATGCCCAGGCGCCGTTGCTGTTTATGGAAGTTCAGCAGCTGCAATTGCAGTGGCGTGCTTTCCGGCACGAAGTAGGGTTCGTGGCAGGCGGCCAGCAAGGCTTCTTTGGTCAGGCTGGCGTCGGGCAGCAAGTGCTGGATCTGGCGAGTGTTGAGCACCGCTTGCACCTGGTTGATGTCGCTGTGAAACACCGGCAGGCGCGTGCGCTGGGACGTGCGCAGTTGCTCGATGATGGCTTCGACCGAGTCATCCAGGTTGATGCCATCCACTTCACTGCGCGGCACCAGGATGTCGTTGACCGTGATGTTGTCCAGGGCGTGGATGCCTGGCAGGCCGGGCGTGCGATTGTCGTTGGCCTCGGGCTCCGGTTCGTCGTCATGCTCGGGCAGCGGCTCGTCGCTCTTTTTTACCACGCCGGATTTGCGCGCGAAGGGGCGCAACAGCAACAGGCTGATGCCGTTGAGCAGCCAGGCCAGTGGATAAAGGATTTTCAGCGGGACGCCCAGCAGCGTGTTACCGAAGCCCAGCACGGCTTGGGGGTGACGAACGGCCAGCGCACGGGGCAGATAGTCGGCAAGTATCAGCAGGATGGCGCAGGAGATCAGCCAGCCGAGCCACGGGCCGTTTTGCGCCCAGGCATAAATCGCCAGCAACGTGCACAGGATCACCACGGCCGCCCGGCACAGGCTGTTGCACAGGATCAGGCTGTTACGTGGGAAGTTCAGGCGGGCTGCGGCCTTGTCGCCTTGGCGTGTGCCAGGGCGTATGGCCAGCAGGTGTTGTTGTGCGGCTTCGATGGCGGTAAACAGCGCCGCCCATAAGATCAGCAGGGCGATTACCGCGAGCATCGGCCCAAGGGGCAAGTTGTCCATTATTGCTGCCCGTCAGATATGCAGGATGTATTCGCGAACCAGCTTGCTGCCGAAGTAGGCCAGCATCAGCAGGCAGAAACCGGCCAGGGTCCAGCGGATCGCCTTGTGCCCGCGCCAGCCGAGACGGTTACGCCCCCACAACAGTACGCTGAACACCACCCAGGCCAGGCACGCCAGCAGGGTTTTGTGCACCAGGTGCTGGGCGAACAGGTTCTCGACGAACAGCCAGCCGGAGATCAGCGACAGCGACAGCAGCGTCCAGCCGGCCCAGAGGAAACCAAACAGCAGGCTTTCCATGGTTTGCAGCGGCGGGAAGTTCTTGATCAGCCCGGACGGGTGCTTGTTTTTAAGTTGGTGATCTTGCAGCAGCAGGAGCAAGGCCTGGAACACCGCGATGGTGAACATGCCGTAGGCCAGGATCGACAACAGGATGTGCGCCAGGATGCCCGGCTCTTCGTCGATGACCTGCACGGTGCCTGTTGGCGTGAATTGCGCCAGCAGCACGGTCAGCATTCCCAGCGGGAATAGCAGCACCAACAGGTTTTCGACCGGGATGCGGTAGCAGGCCAGCAAGGTCAGCGCGATAACGGCAGCGGCGATCAGGCTGGCGGCGCTGAAAAAGTCCAGGCCCAAGCCGACCGGCGTCATTAGGTGGGTGAACAGGCTCGCGGCGTGAGCCAGCAGGGCGACGACGCCCAGGCCCACCAGCAGACGTTTGTCCGCTTTAGTGCCTTGGGCCAGACGAGTGCCCTGATAGAGAGTCGCAGCGGCATATAAAAGGGCGGCGGCGAGGCTGGGTAGCAAACTGGGTGACAAGGGGACCATAAATCCTGATAGACAAGCCCGAAAGGCGCTGAGTTTGGCACACACCTGCGCTGCACGAAAGACTCCCGGGCCAGACAGCGCGTGTGCAGCGGCGCAGTCTTCGCTATAATCCGCGACCTGCCCACGCCGCAGGCTTGCTGAGCGCTGTTTTTAATAGCGATTTACCACAGCCTGGGCCGCCATTACCTCGGTCACCACTGCATTTCGATGAATAGGGCCTGAAAGGATCGCGCATGTTTGAAAACTTGACTGACCGTCTCTCGCAGACGCTGCGCCATGTCACCGGCAAGGCCAAGCTGACCGAGGACAATATTAAAGACACCCTGCGTGAAGTGCGCATGGCGTTGCTGGAAGCCGACGTGGCCTTGCCTGTGGTCAAGGACTTCGTCAACTCGGTCAAAGAGCGCGCAGTGGGCACCGAAGTGTCCCGCAGCCTGACGCCGGGCCAGGCATTTGTGAAGGTCGTCCAGGCCGAACTCGAAAGCCTGATGGGCGCAGCCAACGAAGACTTGAACCTCAGCGCCGTGCCACCGGCCGTTGTGCTGATGGCCGGTCTGCAGGGCGCGGGTAAAACCACCACCGCCGGCAAGCTGGCGCGCTTCCTTAAAGAGCGCAAGAAGAAGTCGGTCATGGTGGTATCGGCTGACGTCTACCGTCCGGCCGCGATCAAGCAGCTGGAAATGCTCGCAGGCGAAGTCGGTGTGACCTTCTTCCCGTCCGACCTGAGCCAGAAGCCGGTCGACATTGCCAACGCGGCTATTAAAGAAGCCAAGCTCAAATTCATCGACGTGGTCATCGTCGATACCGCCGGTCGCCTGCACATCGACGAAGAGATGATGGGCGAGATCAAGGCGTTGCATGCCGCGATCAACCCGGTCGAGACGCTGTTCGTGGTCGACGCCATGACCGGCCAGGATGCGGCCAACACCGCCAAGGCTTTCGGCGATGCACTGCCGCTCACCGGCGTGATCCTGACCAAGGTCGACGGTGACGCCCGTGGCGGTGCCGCGCTGTCGGTACGCGCTATCACCGGCAAGCCGATCAAATTCATCGGTATGGGCGAGAAGAGCGATGCGCTCGAGCCGTTCCACCCTGAACGTATCGCCTCGCGCATCCTCGGCATGGGCGACGTGCTCAGCCTGATCGAGCAGGCCGAAGCCACGCTGGACAAAGACAAAGCCGACAAGCTTGCTAAAAAGCTGAAGAAGGGCAAGGGCTTCGACCTCGAAGACTTCCGTGACCAACTGCAACAAATGAAGAACATGGGCGGCCTTGGCGGCCTGATGGACAAGCTGCCGAACATCGGCGGTGTGAACCTGGCGCAAATGGGCAATGCCCAGGGCGCGGCAGAGAAGCAGTTCAAGCAGATGGAAGCCATCATCAACTCCATGACCCCGGCCGAGCGCCGCGACCCTGAGCTGATCAGTGGTTCGCGCAAACGTCGGATCGCCATGGGCTCCGGCACCCAGGTGCAGGACATCGGTCGCTTGATCAAGCAGCACAAGCAGATGCAGAAGATGATGAAGAAATTCTCCGCCAAAGGCGGGATGGCCAAGATGATGCGCGGCATGGGCGGTATGTTGCCCGGCGGCGGCATGCCGAAAATGTAAAAAGTATTCGAGCGCAAGCTTGCTTGCGCTCCGACCCACAGGGACGTGGGATCTCCAGCAAACCCGCGGTTAGCGGGAGCTGACTCGCCGTTTTAACCGACGGCTCTATAGCAGATCTGAGTGGCACGCTGATAGGCGCCAGAAAAAGACATTTGCAAAAGTCCGGATATTCCTTAGAATATGCGGCCTTTCGGGCACCTATGCCCGCTGTGCATTTAGATTTGCAGCACCGACTACAGGAACGATGTTCACATGCTAACAATCCGTCTTGCCCTTGGCGGCTCCAAAAAGCGCCCGTTTTACCACTTGACCGTAACCGACAGCCGCAACCCGCGCGACGGTTCGCACAAGGAACAGGTTGGTTTCTTCAACCCTGTTGCTCGTGGTCAAGAAGTTCGTCTGTCCGTGAACCAAGAGCGCGTAGCCTACTGGCTGAGCGTTGGCGCACAGCCATCCGAGCGCGTTGCAAAACTGTTGAAGGACTCGGCTAAGGCCGCAGCCTGAGCAATATGAACGCGACGCCAGCTGTTGCTGATGATTTGATCGTTATCGGCAAGATTTACTCTGTTCATGGCGTTCGCGGCGAAGTGAAGGTGTATTCCTTTACTGATCCGACTGAAAACCTGTTGCAGTACAAAACCTGGACGCTCAAGCGCGAAGGTAGTGTGAAACAGGTCGAGCTGGTCAGTGGACGCGGGAGCGATAAGTTCCTGGTCGCAAAGCTCAAGGGTCTTGATGACCGTGAAGAAGCTCGTCTTCTGGCCGGTTATGAGATCTGCGTGCCGCGCAACCTGTTCCCTGAATTGACCGACGGCGAGTACTACTGGTACCAGCTGGAAGGTCTGAAGGTTATTGATCAACTGGGGCAATTGCTCGGGAAAATCGATCATCTTCTGGAAACCGGCGCCAATGATGTAATGGTGGTCAAGCCTTGCGCTGGCAGCCTGGATGATCGCGAACGCCTGTTGCCCTATACCGAGCAATGCGTGTTGGCCGTCGACCTGGCCGCGGGCGAGATGAAGGTGGAATGGGACGCGGACTTCTAAGCGTGGCTAATTTGCGCATTGAAGTGATCAGTTTGTTTCCCGAGATGTTTTCCGCCATCAGCGAGTACGGCATCACCAGTCGGGCGGTGAAACAGGGGCTGTTGCAGCTCACCTGTTGGAACCCGCGAGACTACACGACAGATCGACATCACACTGTGGACGATCGCCCATTTGGCGGTGGCCCGGGCATGGTGATGAAGATCAAGCCCCTGGAAGATGCGTTGGTCGAGGCCAAGGCAGCAGCCGGGGAGAAGGCGAAGGTAATTTACCTGTCCCCTCAAGGCCGTCAGCTGAAACAGGCTGGCGTGCGCGAACTGGCGAATGAGGAGGCCTTAATCCTGATTGCCGGTCGCTATGAAGGCATTGACGAGCGTTTTATTGAAGCGCATGTCGATGAAGAGTGGTCGATTGGGGACTATGTCCTGTCTGGCGGCGAGCTGCCGGCGATGGTCCTGATAGATGCGGTTACACGACTGCTGCCTGGAGCTTTAGGGCATGCGGACTCCGCGGAGGAAGATTCCTTCACGGATGGTTTGCTGGATTGCCCGCACTACACCCGACCGGAGGTGTATGCGGATCAGCGTGTTCCCGACGTATTGCTAAGTGGCAATCACGCACACATCCGGCGTTGGCGTTTACAGCAGTCCCTTGGTCGGACCTATGAACGACGCGCCGATCTTCTGGAAAGCCGCTCGCTTTCTGGAGAAGAGAAGAAGCTGCTCGAGGAATACATCCTCGCGCGGGACGATAGTTAACAACGTATCGATGGTAGGTCCATTGACTTACCTTAGGAGCACAGCATGACTAACAAAATCATCCTTGCACTCGAAGCAGAGCAGATGACCAAAGAGATCCCTACCTTTGCCCCGGGCGACACTATTGTCGTTCAGGTGAAAGTGAAGGAAGGCGACCGTTCGCGTCTGCAAGCGTTCGAAGGCGTGGTAATCGCCAAGCGTAACCGTGGTGTGAACAGTGCTTTCACTGTTCGTAAAATCTCCAACGGTGTTGGCGTAGAGCGTACTTTCCAGACCTACAGCCCGCAAATCGACAGCATGGCCGTTAAGCGTCGCGGTGACGTACGTAAAGCCAAGCTGTACTACCTGCGTGACCTGTCCGGTAAAGCAGCTCGCATCAAGGAAAAACTGGCTTAAGTCCAGCTTCCCGATGCAGAAAAAAGCAGCCTACGGGCTGCTTTTTTGTGCCTGAAATTTGTCTGTTTACCGGTATTTGCCCATGACCACCCGCCTCGAAGAAATCCAGCGCCGCACCGACCTGTCCGTCACCCACGTGACCAAAGCCGTGTTCCCGCCGACCACCAACCACCACAACACCCTGTTCGGCGGCACCGCGCTGGCGTGGATGGATGAAGTGTCGTTCATCACCGCCACGCGCTTTTGCCGCTTGCCACTGGTGACCGTGTCCACCGACCGTATCGACTTCAACCACGCGATCCCGGCCGGCTCCATCGTCGAGTTGATCGGCCGCGTAATCAAAGTGGGTAACACCAGCCTCAAGGTCGAGGTTGAAGTATTCGTCGAGAGCATGAGTGCCGATGGCCGTGAAAAGGCGATCCAGGGCGTGTTCAGTTTTGTCGCGATTGATGCTGACAAACGCCCTGTGCCGGTATTGCCTGGTTTTGCCGACTGACTTATTCGGCTGTGTTGTTTTCTGGTTGAATCACGGCCAGCAAGGTCCAGCCAGCTACGGGTTTCAAGCTGCTGTCCGGGGTCACCACGTGTACCCAGCCTGCGGTATCGCGGGCAAACAGCAGCGTCGCGCGGTCACCATGCAGCGCCTTGTACTGTTCCCAGCTGAAGCCTTCGGTCAGGTTGGTGCTATACAGCTCTGCACCTTGGCCCAGCAGGCTCGCAAGTTTGGTGTAACTCAGGGGTTGGCTGCCCAGCAAATGGCCACGGTGCTCGTGGCTGGCCCGGTGCTTATCGGTGCGACGGCTTTCCTGGCTGCTGGCCAGGGCGAACAGACGATGCCCAAAATCGTGGCGAAAGCGCATGGCGGCCAAAGTGTTCAGTTCGCCCGAAGGTGAGAGCGCCAGCAAATGCCCGAGGCCGACCAGATCCAGATGCGATTCGGCATGCTGTGATGCCGGGTTGCCGAAGTAAGTGGGTAGCCCTTCCATTCGGCTGGCGCGGATGTTTTCCCAGCTGGAGTCGGTCAGCAGCACTCGGCTGCCCAGTTGTTGCAAGGCTTTGCCCAGGATGCGCGCCGGGCCGTTCGCGCCGACGATCAGGAAGCCGCTGGGCGCAGGCTCGGCGACTTTCAGCAGGCGTGCCAGCGGGCGGGCCGTGGCGCTTTGCAGGACAACGGTGCCGATAATCACCGCGAATGTCAGTGGCACCAATAACAGTGCGCCTTCATGACCGGCCTCATCCAGGCGAATGGCGAAAATCGCCGACACGGCTGCGGCCACGATCCCGCGTGGTGCAATCCAGGACAGCAGGGCACGTTCACGCCAGTTCAGGCCGGAACCAAAGGTCGAAAGCGCGACGTTCAAAGGTCGTGCAATAAATTGAATGATCAGTAACAGGATCAGTACGAACGGCCCCAAGGCAATCAGGGCGTTCAGGTCCAGGCGCGCGGCCAGCAGAATGAATAACCCCGAAATCAGCAGGACGCTTAGGTTTTCCTTGAAATGCAGGATGTGGCGTACGTCAACGCCCTTCATATTGGCCATCCACATGCCCATCAACGTCACGGCCAGCAGGCCGGACTCATGCATCACCGCGTTGGAGGCGATGAAGATTCCCAGAACGCCAGCCAGAGTAGCCAGGTTATGCAGGTATTCCGGCAGCCATTGCCGGCGCATGATCTGCCCCAACACCCAACCACCGGCGACTCCGAACAGGCTGCCGCACAGGATCACGCCGCCAAAGGTCAGCAGGCTGTGACTCAAGCCGTCGCCTGACGCGCGAGCGATAATAAAGCTGTAGACCACCACGGCGAGCAGCGCACCAATCGGGTCAATGACAATGCCTTCCCAGCGTAAGATATTGGCGATCGAGGCTTTTGGCCGCACGACACGTAACATGGGCACAATCACGGTAGGCCCGGTCACCAGCGTCAAGGTGCCGAAAAGCAGGGCGAGCATCCAGTCAAAACCCAGCAGCCAGTGGGTAGCCAGGGTAATGACGGCCCATGTCGACAGGGCGCCGACCGTGACGAGGCGATGCACGACGCTGCCGATCTCCTTCCATTCCGAAAGGTGCAGCGTGAGGCTGCCTTCAAACAGGATCAGTGCCACGGCCAGGGATACCAATGGCATCAGCAACGGACCGAACATTTCCTGAGGGTTCAGCCAGCCCAGCACCGGCCCTGCCAGGATTCCGCTGACCAGCAGAAACAGAATGGCGGGAAGTTTCAGGCGCCATGCCAGCCATTGGCAGGCCAACGCGGCCACGCCAATACCACCAAATGCCAGCAGAATCTGTTGTTCGCTCATTGAAGCTTCCTGTTCCTTGAAATAGCGGGCTATGAAAGACTAGTGCCCGTTGTAACAGTTCACTAAATAATTTGCGCAAAGCCCTGTGCTGCGCTGCTTGAGTGCCCATGTCCGCCATTGACCATCCCCTGATCGACCGCTTCCTCGACGCTCTGTGGCTGGAAAAGGGCCTGTCGGACAACACCCGCCAGGCTTATCGCAGCGACTTGGCTTTGTTCAATGGCTGGTTGCAGGACAAAAACCTTGAACTGATCAATGCCGGTCGTGAGTTGATCCTCGATCACCTGGCCTGGCGCCTGGAGCAGAATTACAAGCCGCGTTCCACGGCGCGATTTCTCTCGGGCGTACGTGGGTTTTATCGTTATTTGCTGCGGGAAAAGCTGATTGCTGTCGACCCGACCCTACAAATCGACATGCCCCAGCTCGGTAGGCCATTGCCTAAATCCTTGTCGGAAGCTGACGTCGATGCCTTGCTCGCCGCCCCCGATCTGAGCGAAGCCATCGGCCAGCGCGACCGCGCCATGCTTGAGGTCTTGTATGCCTGCGGTTTGCGCGTGACCGAGCTGATCAGCCTGACCCTGGAGCAAGTCAACCTGCGCCAGGGCGTGTTGCGCGTGATGGGCAAAGGCAGCAAGGAGCGGTTGGTGCCGATGGGCGAGGAGGCGATTGTGTGGGTGGAGCGCTATATGCGTGACGCCCGCAATGAGCTGCTTGGTGGGCGACCCAGCGATGTGCTGTTCCCCAGCCTGCGCGGCGAGCAGATGACTCGCCAGACCTTCTGGCACCGTATCAAGCACCAGGCCAAGGTCGCCGGGATCGGCAAGGCGCTGTCGCCGCATACCTTGCGCCATGCATTCGCCACGCATTTGCTCAACCACGGCGCGGATTTGCGCGTGGTGCAAATGCTGCTGGGCCACAGCGACTTGTCCACAACTCAGATCTACACCCATGTGGCACGCGCACGCTTGCAGGAGATGCACGCCAAGCACCACCCACGCGGTTGAAAGCCGCCAATTTATGCCGCCACGGGCTGCCCTGGCGCCCAACTGTGGTAGGCTTTGCCGGTTAGCAAAGGGGACGGCCACTGCCCGCGTTTCCAAGCGGTGTTCCACTGCCGTCCCTGCATCTGCCTTCAGGAGTTCCCATGCGCTTGACCCAGATTATTGCCGCCGCAGCGATTGCGTTGGTTTCCACCTTTGTTGTCGCCGATGACGCCGCCGAACAAACCATTCGCAAGAGTTTGGCGGACCTGAAGCTCGACACCCCGATCGAAAGCATCAGCGCCAGCCCCATGGCCGGCCTGTATGAAGTCAAGCTCAAGGGCAGCCGTGTGCTGTACGCCAGTGCCGATGGCCAGTACATCGTCCAGGGCTACCTGTTCCAGCTTAAAGACGGCAAGCCGGTCAACCTGACCGAGAAGGCCGAGCGCCTGGGCGTGTCCAAGCTGATCAACGGCATTCCGGTGGCTGAAACCGTGGTTTACCCAGCCATTGGCGAGACCAAGACCCACATTACCGTGTTCACCGACACCACGTGCCCGTACTGCCACAAGCTGCACGCCGAAGTGCCTGCGCTGAACAAGGCCGGTATCGAAGTGCGCTACGTCGCGTTCCCGCGCCAGGGCCTGGGTTCGCCGGGTGACGAGCAACTGCAAGCCGTATGGTGTTCGGCCGACAAGAAATCGGCCATGGACAAAATGGTCGATGGCAAGGAAATCAAGGCGGCCAAATGTGCCAACCCGGTTTCCAAGCAGTTCGCCCTCGGCCAGTCGATTGGCGTGAACGGTACACCGGCCATCGTTTTGGCTGACGGCCAAGTGATTCCGGGCTACCAGCCGGCGCCACAAGTTGCCAAACTGGCACTGGGTGCGAAGTAAGCAGTCATCGTCGAGCCTTTGACGATCATGCCCCGTCGAACAGTCGACGGGGCATTAATTGAGAGCCGCAGTTGTGCGGCTGTTTACCACGGCCGACCTTGAGTCGGCCGTTTCATGGGGAGTTCTTCAGTGAAACCGGTCAAAGTAGGCATCTGTGGGTTAGGGACCGTCGGTGGCGGCACCTTGAACGTACTTCAGCGTAATGCTGAAGAAATTTCCCGCCGTGCAGGGCGTGGGATTGAAGTGGCGCAAATTGCCACGCGTACGCCAAAGCCTCAGTTCCAAACGACCGGTATTGCGATTACCAACGATGTCTTCGCCGTGGCCACCAACCCTGAAATCGATATCGTCATCGAGCTGGTTGGCGGTTATACCGTGGCCCGCGAGCTGGTGCTGCTGGCCATCGAAAACGGCAAGCACGTGGTCACCGCCAACAAGGCGCTGATCGCCGTACACGGCAACGAGATCTTCGCCAAGGCGCGTGAAAAGGGTGTGATTGTCGCGTTCGAAGCCGCCGTGGCCGGTGGCATCCCGGTGATCAAGGCGATCCGTGAAGGCCTGTCTGCCAACCGTATCAACTGGGTGGCCGGTATCATCAACGGCACCGGTAACTTCATCCTCACCGAAATGCGCGAGAAGGGCCGCACCTTCGAAGACGTGCTGGCCGAAGCTCAAGCCTTGGGTTACGCCGAAGCCGACCCGACCTTCGACGTGGAAGGCATCGACGCAGCGCACAAGCTGACCATTTTGGCGTCCATCGCCTTTGGCATTCCGCTACAGTTCGACAAGGCCTACACCGAAGGCATCACCAAGCTCACCACCGCCGACGTGAACTACGCCGAAGCCCTGGGCTACCGCATCAAGCACCTCGGTGTGGCGCGCAGCACCCCGGCCGGTATCGAATTGCGTGTACACCCGACGCTGATCCCGGCTGACCGCCTGATCGCTAACGTCAATGGCGTGATGAACGCCGTGATGGTCAACGGTGACGCCGCCGGCTCCACCCTGTTCTACGGCGCGGGCGCCGGCATGGAGCCGACCGCTTCGTCGGTGATCGCCGACCTGGTAGACGTGGTTCGCGCCATGACCAGCGACCCGGAAAACCGCGTGCCGCACCTGGCCTTCCAGCCGGATTCGCTGTCGGCCCACCCGATCCTGCCGATCGAAGCCTGTGAAAGCGCTTACTACCTGCGCATCCAGGCCAAGGATCACCCAGGCGTGTTGGCCCAAGTGGCCAGCATCCTCTCGGAGCGTGGCATCAACATCGAGTCGATCATGCAGAAGGAAGTCGAGGAACAAGACGGCCTGGTGCCGATGATCCTGCTGACCCACCGCGTGCTCGAGCAGCACATCAACGATGCCATTGCCGCGCTTGAAGCGTTGCAGGGCGTGGTTGGGCCGGTGGTGCGCATCCGTGTTGAACACCTGAACTAATCGTTTAGCGGCAAGGGCCCCACACGTTCGGCGGCCCTTGTTCAGAATGCTCTAGAGGAGCCAGTCATGCGTTATATCAGCACCCGCGGCCAGGCACCGGCCCTGAACTTCGAAGACGTTTTGCTCGCCGGCCTTGCCACTGACGGCGGCCTGTACGTGCCGGAAAACCTGCCACGTTTCACTCAGGAAGAGATCGCCTCGTGGGCCGGCCTGCCGTACCACGAACTGGCGTTCCGGGTGATGCGCCCGTTTGTTACCGGCAGCATTCCTGATGCGGACTTTAAAAAGATTCTGGAAGAAACGTATGGCGTGTTTTCCCACAACGCCATCGCACCCCTGCGTCAACTGAACGGCAATGAGTGGGTGCTGGAGCTGTTCCACGGCCCGACCCTGGCGTTCAAGGACTTCGCCCTGCAACTGCTCGGTCGCCTGCTCGACTACGTGCTGGAAAAACGCGGCGAGCGTGTGGTGATCATCGGTGCCACCTCCGGTGATACCGGCTCGGCGGCCATCGAAGGTTGCAAGCACTGCGAGAACGTCGACATCTTCATCCTGCACCCGTACAAGCGCGTGTCGGAGGTGCAGCGTCGCCAGATGACCACCATCTTCGGTGAGAACATCCACAACATCGCCATCGAAGGCAACTTCGATGACTGCCAGGAAATGGTCAAGAACAGCTTCGCTGACCAGAGATTCCTCAAAGGTACGCGTTTGGTGGCGGTGAACTCGATCAACTGGGCGCGGATCATGGCCCAGATCGTCTACTACTTCCACGCCTCCCTGCAGTTGGGCGGCCCGGCGCGTTCGGTGTCGTTCTCGGTGCCGACCGGCAACTTTGGCGACATCTTCGCCGGTTACCTGGCGCGCAACATGGGCCTGCCGATCAACCAGTTGATCGTCGCCACCAACCGCAACGACATCCTGCACCGCTTCATGAGCGGCAACCAGTACGTCAAGGAAACCCTGCACGCCACGCTGTCGCCATCGATGGACATCATGGTCTCGTCGAACTTCGAACGCCTGCTGTTCGACATGCATGGTCGCAACGGCGCAGCCATTGCCGGCTTGATGGACACCTTCAAAAGCGGTGGCGGTTTCAGCGTTGACGAAGAGCGCTGGACCGAAACCCGCAAGCTGTTCGACTCCCTGGCCGTGGACGATGCGCAAACCTGCGAAACCATCGCCGAAGTCTATGCGCAGACCGGCGAGCTGCTCGACCCGCACACCGCTATCGGTGTGAAGGCCGCACGCGAATGCCGTCGCAGCCTGGACATCCCGATGGTGATTCTGGGCACCGCCCACCCGGTCAAATTCCCGGAAGCGGTGGAGAAGGCCGGCGTTGGCAAGGCGCTGGAGTTACCGCCGCACCTGGCTGACCTGTTCGAGCGCGAAGAGCGCTGCACCGTGCTGGCCAATGATCTGAAAGCTGTGCAGGCGTTTGTCAGCCAGCATGGCAATCGCGGCAAGCCACTCTGATTCATCAGTGGCTGCGCGGCAGATCAAGCCCGTCTTCGTGACGGGCTTTTTCATTCTGGCGGGCCATACTTGCGCAGGCGCTTAACCCGAAGACTCAAGGAAACCCAATCGGTGCATGCAGTAATCCAATGGACGGTGCGTTTGGCGTGTGTGCTCTTGCTTGGCCAAGTGCCAATGGGCCTGGCCGCCGTCAGCCTGCCTTTCAAACTGGTGCCGGCGTTTATCCCGCTGGAGCCGTTGCCGCTGGCGCCGGCGCAGCAGCAGTGGCTGGCAGCCCATCGGACCTTGAAGGTGGGGATTTCCATTGATGACTATCAGCCGATTGATATCACCCGCGACCGCAATCGCTACCAGGGCATCAGTGCCGATTACCTGAGCCTGGTCGGTGCGCGCCTGGGTGTGTCGATGCAGGTGCTCGGTTTTGCCGAACGCGCCCAGGCGGTCGAGGCGTTGCGCAACGGTGCCATTGACATTCTCACCAGCGCCAATGGCTATGAGCGTGATGTACCCGGTTTGCAGTTTACCCGCGACTACATGCCCGACCGGTCGGTAGTAGTACTGTGTCGCGACGATAGCCAGGGCGACGATCTGACGGGCAAGAAGCTGGTGTTGCTCGATGGCTATGCCAACGTCAAGAACGTGCATGCCGCCTACCCCGGCAGCCACATCATGCTTGCGCCCAACCTCTACAGTGGGCTGGAGGCGCTCAATCAGGGCGACGCCGATGCGTTTATCGGCAACGAAGTCATCGTGCGCGCCTACAAGTCGCTGCGGCCTTACCTGAGGTTGCAGATCAAAGAAGAAAGTCGCTTGCCCCCGATCGGCTTCGCGTTTGCCACTCGCCAGGCCGACCCGTTGCTCGGTGCCATGATGGACAGCGCGCTGGCGAGCATCGATGAGTCGGTGCAGCGCGAAATTCTCGCGCGCTGGACCACCGGACTGGGTGTCGGTTTTGGTGTTGAGCGCATTGCGCTGTCGGCCTCGGAGCGGGCGTGGGTGTTGCAGCACCCGCATGTGGTGGTGGCGGCCCAGCAAATGTCGCCTTACGTGTTCAGGGACAAGGACGACCGCTGGGTGGGCTTGAACGTTGACCTGCTCAACCGGATTTCGCGCATGACCGGTTTACAGTTTGTCTTCGAGGAGGCGCATTCCACTGCGCAAACCCTGAGCTGGCTGGAAACGGGCAGGGCGGACATGAACACCACCTTGGCCGAGAATCAGGAGCGCCAGGCGCTGCTCAACTTCAGCCACAGTTTCGGTGGCTCTGGCTGGGTGTTTGTCGAGCCTGCTGATGCGGCGCCGCTGACCGGCCTGGATCAGTTGGCTGGCAAGGTGCTGGTGCTGCCGGCACGGCATGTACTTGAGCCCTACATTCGCCAGGCGTACCCGCAGATCAACCTGCGCTTGGTCACTGATTACACCCAGGCCCGTGACTGGGTAAGACGCGGCGAAGCGGCTGCCACGCTGCAGACAGAAGTGGAAGTGCAGAGTTACCCACAGGATGGCCTGCGCATTGGCCGCAGCGTCGATGGCAAGTGGTCGGCCAACAGCCTGTCGGTGCGCAAGGACCAGCCTGAACTGTTGAGCATTCTGAACAAGGCGCTGGAAGCCTTGCCGGTCGCCGAGCTGAGCGCCTTGCGCCTGCGCTGGATCGGCGCGGTGGCGATTCCGGTGCCGGCCTGGCAGCGTGTCCCTGCCTGGGCTTACTGGACGGTGGCCATGGCGATCCTGTTTGTGCTGGTGTCGTTGGTGTGGAACAGCCGGCTCAAGCGCCAGATCCACCAGCGGCTGGAGGCTGAACGTCGGCTCAATGACCAATTGGCCTTCAAGCGCGCCTTGCTCGACGGCATGCCCAACCCGCTATTCGTGCGCGACCTGGCCGGGCGCCTGGTGACCTGCAACAAAAGTTATGAACAGCAATTGGCAACTCGCCTTGAAAAGATCCAGGGCCTGACCTTGATGGAAAGCGCGGTGATGCCCGAACTCACCGCCGCGCGCCTGCATGCAGGCCATATGGTGCAACTGGCCACGCAACAACCGCTGTTTGTCGACCGGGAGCTGGAACTCAACGGCGGCAGCGTTCACGTGTACCAATGGACTGTGCCGTTCTTTGACGCCGAGAACCGTTTGCAGGGGTTGCTGGGTGGCTGGATCGACATCAACGAGCGCAAAGTCCTGGAGCATCAATTAATGGACGCGCGTCAGGCCGCCGACGAAGCGAACTACGCCAAAAGTGCGTTTCTCTCAACCCTGAGCCACGAGATTCGTACACCGATGAACGCCATCATCGGCTTGCTCGAACTGGAGCAGGAACGCTGCCTGGCAGCCGGCCAGCCTGTGTCCGACGCCTTGCAGGTAGCCCATCGCTCGGCACGTGAGCTGATTGCGTTGATGGGCGACAGCCTGGACCTTGCCAAGATTGAGTCGGGCCATATGCAACTGGCACCGCAATCGACTGAGCTGAAGGGCTTTTTCGAAGGTATCCAGCGCTTGTTCGAGGCCACGGCGCAAAAAAAGGGCCTGCACCTGACCCTGGCGTTTGACCCGGCAGCCCAGGGTTATTACTGGTTTGACCCGCTGCGCTTGCGCCAAGTGATGCACAACCTTTTGGGCAATGCGCTCAAGTTTACTCAGCACGGCGGGGTGCGTATCAGTGTCGATTGCCGGCACGATGAGGCCGGCGCCGAATACCTGCACCTGTGCGTGGAAGACAGCGGTCCGGGGATTGGGGCCGATCAGCAAGCGAGGATGTTCAAGCCGTTTGTGCAGATGAGCGCTTCGACCGCGGCCGAGCATGGCGGCACCGGCCTGGGTTTGAGTATCTGCCAGCAGTTGGTGGAGTTGATGGGCGGTAGCATTCACCTCAACAGTGTCGTGGGCGCAGGTACGGTGGTGTGCATCGACCTGCACCTGGCGCGGATCAGCACTGACGACGTACCGGCACCCGTCGGTGCTTCATTGCCGCCTGCCGGTCGCAGCCTGTCGGTGCTGGTGGTCGATGATCTGGCGGCCAACCGTCTGGTACTGGTGCAGCAGTTGGAGTTCCTCGGCCATCAAGTGGTCGCCGTCGATTCAGCGCAGGGCGCGTTGCAGGCATGGTCGCAGCAACGCTTTGACGTGCTGGTCACCGATTGCCAGATGCCGGGCATGTCCGGCTATGAGCTGAGCCAGGCGATCCGACGGATTGAAGCCACTGAGCAGTTACCGCGTTGCGCAGTGATCGGTTGCACTGCGAATGCCATGCAGGATGAACAACAGCGTGGCAAGGAAGTCGGCATGGATGAGCTGTTGGTCAAGCCGATCACGTTGCAGCGCTGGGCTCAGGTGCTGGCAGAACGGGCGGCGCCACGCTCTTTTGATATCCAGACCCTGCGCACCATGACCCAGGCTGAAGGGCCGGTGCTGCACAGCATGCTGCAAGAGTTGGCCAGGAGCCTGGACCGTGAGCATGAAGTGATGGAGATGGCCTTGGTCGAGCAAGACATGGCGCGCTTGAATGCTGCGTTGCATCGGCTCAAGGGTATTTGCTCTCTGGTCGATGCGCTGCCGCTGGCCAAGGCGTGCATGGCCCTGGAGAGCTGCGCACGTGAGGCGCGCGGCAGCGAACTTGAGGCGCCGTGGTCAAGGTTGTCCCAGGCGTTGATGGTGTTCCGTCGCGACCTGCAACCCTACCTAGACGCTCGCATTTAGGGTCATGGCTTTCAGCTGTTTGGCTAATCCCCCTCATTCGAGGACGAACCCTTTCACTGTGGCGAGCAGGCTTGCCCTGCGTTGGGCTGCGCAGCAGCCCCAGCCCGCTACGACTGACGCACCGGATAGCCTGAATGGGGGCGGCTTCGCCACCCAACGCAGGGCAAGCCTGCTCGCCACAGGTTGCCTTTTGCCGGTTCCATTTCTCAATTGCCTTACTTGACTGCGTCAGCCCAAAGACCTTGAACGGCATAACGTTTAGGACACGTCCTATGGGGCGCCCTGCAGCTTTTGGTTACTGTGCCGGTCTTTGCCCGCTGCCGACAGAGTTGCCCATGCGTTCCCTCAAAGTGCTGATCCTTGAAGACAACCCGTTTCAACTGATGGCACTGCACCAGATGCTCAATGCCAACGGCGTGTTCAACGTACTCACCGCCGAAACGGTCGACGCCGCCCGCCAGTCCCTGGACAGTGCCGGCCCGGTGGACATTGCTATTTGCGATCTGTACCTGGAGCAGGGCGATGGCCTGGAGTTGATCCGCGAACTGGCCGAGCGCAGCCTGGCCCAGGTGCTGATCCTGCTCAGCAATGCCGAACCGGACGTGCTCGAAGGCGTGGCCAATATGGCGCGGCAACAGGGGCTGAATGTGCTGGCGTGCTTGCCCAAGCCGGCGTCGGCCAAGCTGGTCGGGCAAGTGTTGATGGACTGCCAGGCGCGCTTGCGTGCGGGGCCGCCGGTGACCTCATGGGCGCGGGTGCGTCATCTGCTCGACCTGAGCGAGCGCGAGCCGTTGCCACCCTCGGCGGACGTCAGCCAGGCCAGCATCGCGCGCTGTGGCCGGGTTTGGTATCAGCCTATCGTCAGCCAGGCCGGCGTGCTGCAACGGGTCGAGGCCCTGGCCCGTTGGCAATCTAATGAAAATGAGCTGCTGTTGCCTGACGACTTTTTGCCGGTGCTGGAGTTTGCCGGCATGGAAGAGGCCTTCACTTGGCACGTACTGGAGCAGGCACTGGGCCTGGCTGGCCAGGTCATGGGCCAGACCGGGCAACTGCTGCCTGTAGCGGTGAATATTCCCGGGCGCATGCTGGAGCGACCGCACTTTCCCCAAGTACTGCAAGGCCTGCTGCAACTGCACGGCGTGCCGGCCCATGGGCTGACCCTGGAGTTGGTGGAGACCTCACGGTTAAAAACCGACAGTGCCCACCTCACCGGGCTGCTGCGCTTGCGGATGATGGGGTGCAAGTTGTCCATTGGTGATTTCGGCGTCGGCGGCACCAGCCTGCAGAGCCTGCTGGCGTTGCCCTTCACTGAGCTGAAGATCCCTCCGGTGTTTGCCAGTGGCATGGCCGAGGATGATCGCAAGGCTGCCGTGGTGGCGGGTGCCATGAGCATGGCTGCGCACTTGGGCATTGGCGTGGTGGTGACCGGGGTGGAAAGCGCCGCCGATTACCATGCCGTTGGAGAATTGGGCGCGGCCTGGCTGCAAGGCTGTTTTATCGCGCGGCCAATGGAGGTCGAGGCGCTCAAGCAATGGATCGCGTTTCAGGCTATGCCAGTCCGTGTTCCTGCACATAGATAAACAGCGCGGCATCGTTGCCCAGGCCCAGCTTGCGCATGGCGCTGACCTTGTGCGCGCTGACCGTCTGCTTGCTGCGATGCAGTTGCGCGGCGATCTCGCCCACCGCCAACCCGGCAGCCAACAGGCGGATCACCTCCAGTTCCCGAGGTGACAGCTGTTGCTGCGACTGCAGGTGGTCAGCGCCGACTTCGCCGGCAAGGCTCAGTGCCTGGCGAATGGCGTGGGCCACATAAGGACGCCCTTGCCGCACGTGGTGAATTGCTTGCGGCAGCTCATCGGCCAAGCTGGCCTTGCTCAGCAGGCCCATGACCCCCAGTTTCAGAATGGAATGAAACAAGCCGGCGTTATTGAGCATGGTCACCACCACAATCGGCAGTTCGGGATGGTGCCGACGCAGCTGTTCTATCAGGCGCAGCCCGTCGGCCTGAGGCTCGGCGGGCATCATGAAGTCGGTCACCAGCACATCACAGGCACAGGTGTTCAGCTGTTCAATCAGGGCTTGGGGCGAATTGGCCTCGGCGACGATGCGTACCCGTTCGTCACGCTCCAACACGGCGCGCAAACCAATCAGAAAAATCGGGTGGTCGTCGGCGAGGACGATGCGCAGTGGCGCTTCAGACGCGGCTTTCAAGGCAGGCTCCCAGGATAATCCAGGGATTCTAGCCTGTTGGAGGTTGTTTTCTCTCTGTCATCTTTGCCGTGCATGCTCGGTTGACTCGGGCAGACGACGATACAAAAGGTCGAACTTTCTGCTGCGGGCACGGGTCACTTGAATGTCAGCACCTTGGTGACATTTTTGTTTTTCGAACTTTATTCGAATGATTGAGTGGTGATCGAGATGGAAAGTATCAGCCTATTGCTCGAAGAAGCACTGAGCCCTTATCAGGTTACGTTGACCACCTCGGGTGTGCAGGGCGAGTGCCTGGTGACCGTGAAGAACCCGGCTGGCGCTATTGTCGTCGAGCGGGAAGTCGATCGCGCGCAATTGACCGATAAGCGCGTGCTGGTGGATGTGGTCGATTGCCTGCTGCGCGACCTTAAAATCGCCGAAGGGCGCCTGGAACCCTCGGTTATCGCCGCCTTGCGCAACGCCGCACAGACTCGCGGCAGCGTGATCGCATGAAGAATTGTTTAATTGGCGAAACTTCCTACGCCATGCCCGGTCAGATTTTTTAACGGCAAGAGCAAACATTGTGCTCCGGTGTTTGTGGCTTGTTGTACTGGTCTTTGTAGGCCACGTTTAACCCCGAAGTGTCTCCCCACTCTTCGGGGTTTCTTTTTGCCTGGGATTTGCCTCGCTGAGGGTCAGGTCTCGGTGCTCAGGGCTCGGGAGAGTCGAGGAAGAAACTCGGGTTGTGCGACAAATACTGTTCACGCATCACTGGGTCTAACCACGAGGCGTAGGACTGTTGCACCTGCTCCAGTGGAATCTCGCCCAATGCCTGATCGATTCGCTGCATGGCCTGGCGACCTTGCGGCGTGTTGGAGCAAGCGATATGCGTGCGTTGGTAAGGCGCTGAGCCCTTGATGGGAAAGAACAGCAGGTCGTGGGCCGCAATTCCCTGTTGCTGGGCGTGATAGCGGATTTCCGGCGGGTAACCCAGCACCGCCTCCAGCCGCCCCAGGCGCTGCATCTGCAACAGGCTGCCAAGGGCGTCATTGCCGTAATGCAGGGCCAGGGTGTGCGGGTCGGCGTGCTTTAGCTGTTCATCGACGGCGGGGCCGTAACTGCGTTCGGCAGTGGCGCCAATGCGCGCCGTATGGGATTTGAGAAAGGCTTGCAGGTCAAACTGACCCTCGACGATATAGGGCGCCATGGCCGCCTGGTGGCTGCGCTGGATCGTCACCCCATTGCTGACCGTCACGAATGCCTGGGCGGAAAATACCACGTACTGGGCGCGCTCCGGCGTCCACAGCAGCGATGGGTCACAGGTCAGGGATTGAGCACGCAACATTTGAATGCCGCGCGCGCGGTTGACGTGCATCACTTGATGACGATACTCCGGCAGGTGCTCCCTGAGCATCGGCAACAGTTGGTCGAGTGCGCCCTGGTTTTTTTGCGGGCCTTCGAAGATGGTCATTGGCGGCAGGTCGCGCAGCAGCCAGGTCAGTGTGTCCTCGGCCTGTGCCGAGAGCGACCAGCCGCCGAGCAGCGTGCTTACAAGGAGCAAGCGGACGTACGGGCGAACCATCAGATCGCGCCATCCTCACGCAAACGGGTGATGGCGGCGGCGTCGTAACCCAGCTCATTGAGCACCGTGCTGTTGTGCTCCCCTAACTGCGGCCCAACCCATTCGCAACTGCCCGGCGTCTCGGAGAGCTTGGGCACGATGCCTGGCATCTTGAAGTCCTTGCCACCTGGCAGCTGCGCCTTGAGGAACATTTCCCGGGTCAGGAACTGCGGGTCGCCGAGCATGTCTTCGGCGCTGTAGATACGGCTGGCGGGTACTTCGGCCTTGTTCAGTTGCTCGACCACTTGCTCCAGCGGCAGCGAGTTGACCCACCGATCAATCACCCCGTAAAGCTCGTCACGGCGGCTGTCACGCCCGTCATTGCTGGCCAGGGCCGGGTCATTGGCCAAATCGTCGCGGCCGATGGCGCTCATGAAGCGCTTGAAGATGGCATCGCCATTGGCGCCGATCTGCACATGCTTGCCGTCAGCACTGGTATGAATCGAGGACGGCGTGATGCCGGGCATGATGTTGCCGGTGCGCTCGCGGATAAACCCGAACACGTCGAACTCCGGGATCATGCTTTCCATCATCGCGAAGATGGCTTCGTACAGCGCCACATCCACCACTTGGCCGAGCCCGCCGTTGACCTCACGGTGACGCAACGCCATCAGCGCGCCGATCACCGCCCACAGAGCCGCGATGGAGTCGCCGATGGAAATCCCGGTGCGCACCGGCGGGCGATCTTCAAAGCCTGTGATGTAGCGCAGACCGCCCATGGACTCGCCCACCGCGCCAAAGCCCGGCTGGTCTTTCATCGGGCCGGTCTGGCCGAAACCGGAGAGGCGCACCATCACCAGCTTGGGGTTCAGCGCGTGCAGGGTTTCCCAGCTCAAACCGAGTTTTTCCAGCACACCGGGGCGGAAGTTTTCGATCAGGATGTCGGCGTCCGCCAGCAGCTGTTTAAGAATCGCCAGGCCATCCGGGTGCTTGAGGTTCAGGGTCAGCGACTTTTTATTGCGCGCCTGCACAAACCACCACAGCGACGTGCCTTCGTACAGCTTGCGCCACTTGCGCAGCGGGTCGCCGCCATCGGGGGATTCGACCTTGATCACCTCGGCACCGAATTCAGCGCAGATACGTGAGGCAAACGGTCCGGCGATCAGGGTGCCCAGTTCGATGACTTTCAGGCCGGCGAGCGGTTTGGCATTAAACGACATGAGGATCCTTAGCAAGCAGGGGCGGTGGTGTCATGCCTTTTAACATAGGCGAGCGGCCCAGGGATAAGCATGATGCAGCGCAGTATTCGTTCAATGGCTGCCCCATCGGTTAGACTGGCGACCTTTCCCTGTCTTTAGAAGCCCGTTCATGGCCCAGCCGTCCACGACCTACAAATTTGAACTGAACCTCACCGACCTCGATCGTTCGGTGTACGAGAGCGTCAAGCAGACCATCGCCCGCCACCCTTCGGAAACCGAAGAACGTATGACCGTGCGGCTGCTGGCCTACGCCCTTTGGTACAACGAGCAGTTGGCGTTCGGGCGTGGCCTGTCAGATGTAGACGAGCCAGCCCTGTGGGAAAAAAGCCTGGATGATCGGGTTCTGCACTGGATTGAAGTCGGCCAGCCCGACGCCGACCGCTTGACCTGGTGCTCACGCCGTACCGAGCGCACCAGCCTGCTGGCCTATGGCAGCCTGCGCGTATGGGAAGGCAAAGTGGTGCCGGTGGCCAAGAACCTCAAGAACGTCCACATCGCCGCCGTGCCGCAGGAAGTCCTCGAGACCCTGGCCAAGGACATGCCGCGCGTGATCAAGTGGGACGTGATGATCAGCGAAGGCACTATTTTCGTGACTGACGACCGTGGCCAGCATGAAGTGCAGCTGGAGTGGCTGGTCGGCGAACGCGGCTAAAAAGTAAAACTGTGAAAAGCTGGCTTCTGTGGGAGCTGGCTTGCCTGCGATAGCATCACCGCGGTATGTCTGATGGACCGAGGTGCCTGCATCGCAGGCAAGCCAGCTCCCACACAAGCCAGCTACACAAACAGGTTCCAGCGTTGATCTGTGTTGATTGCTCAATTGTCGTTTAACCGTTGTATCTGAAGAGAAGCTTCCGTTACCCCATGCGTATCGATCCTCGCCCGTTGCCCGCTGTCCTGCCGTTTCTCGGTGAATTGCCACCGCTGTTAACCCGTCTCTACGCCGCACGCGGGGTGCAGTCGGAGGCTGAGCTGGACAAGAGCCTGGCGCGGTTGATTCCCTACCAGCAACTCAAGGGCATCGACGCGGCGGTAGACCTGCTGGTGACGGCCCTGGAGCAGCGCCAGCGTATCCTCATCGTCGGTGACTTCGACGCCGATGGCGCCACGGCCAGTACCGTGGGCACGTTGGGCCTGCGTTTGCTCGGCGCGGCGCATGTCGATTACCTGGTGCCCAACCGCTTCGAATACGGCTACGGGCTTACCCCGGAAATCGTCGCTGTGGCGCTGCAGCGCGAGCCGCAGCTGCTGATCACCGTGGATAACGGCATCTCCAGCGTTGAAGGCGTGGCGGCGGCGAAGGCCGCCGGGTTGCAGGTATTGGTCACTGACCACCACTTGCCGGGTGATGAATTGCCGGCGGCGGATGCCATTGTCAACCCGAACCAGCCTGGCTGCGAGTTCCCCAGCAAGGCGTTGGCCGGCGTGGGTGTGATCTTTTACGTGCTGATGGCCCTGCGCGCGCGGTTGCGCAGCCTGGGCTGGTACGACAACAAACCCCAGCCAAATATTGGCGAACTGCTTGATCTGGTCGCCTTGGGCAGCGTCGCTGACGTGGTGCCGCTGGATGCCAACAACCGCATTCTGGTGCATCAGGGCCTGGAGCGTATTCGTGCCGGGCGTGCGCGGCCGGGGATCAAGGCGATTCTCGAAGTGGCCAAGCGCGATGCGGCGCGTATCACCTCCACCGACCTCGGTTTTATCCTCGGGCCACGCCTCAATGCGGCCGGGCGCCTGGATGATATGAGCCTGGGCATCGAATGCCTGCTCACCAGCGACGTGGCGGCGGCGCGGGAAATGGCCGCGCAGTTGGACGGCATGAACCAGGACCGCAAATCCATCGAACAAGGCATGCAGCGCGAGGCCCTGGCCCAGCTCAAGGACTTGCCCGTGGAGTCGATGCCTTACGGCTTGTGCCTGTTCGACCCTGAATGGCACCAAGGTGTGATCGGTATTCTGGCCTCGCGTATGAAAGAGCGGTATTTCCGCCCGACTATCGCCTTCGCCGATGCCGGTGACGGCCTGCTCAAGGGCTCGGGGCGCTCTGTGCAGGGTTTTCACATCCGTGATGCCCTCGCGGTGGTCGCCAGCCAGCATCCTAACCTGATCGCCAAATACGGCGGCCATGCCATGGCCGCCGGCCTGACCTTGCCCGAGGAAAACTTCCCGCTGTTTGCCGAAGCCTTTGATGCCGAAGTGCGCCGGCAGCTGCGTGAAGAAGACCTCACCGGTCGCCTGCTGACGGACGGCACGTTAGCGGTGGAAGAGTTTCACCTCGAGTTGGCGCGCGCACTGCGCCATGCCGGGCCATGGGGCCAGCACTTTCCCGAGCCGTTGTTTCACGGTGTGTTTCAGTTGGTTGAACAGCGTGTGGTTGGCGAGCGGCACCTTAAAGTGGTGCTCAAGAGCGAATGCGGGTCAGTGAAGCTCGACGGCATTGCATTTGGTGTGGACCGTGAGGTGTGGCCGAACCCGACGGTGCGTTGGGTGGAATTGGCCTACAAGCTGGATGTGAACGAGTTTCGTGGCAATGAAACTGTGCAACTGATGATTGCGCATATCGAACCGCGCTGAGTCTGAGCCACACCACAAAACAACTGTGGGAGCGGGCTTGTTGTGGGAGCTGGCTTGCCTGCGATAGCATCACCTCGGTCTGTCTGATAGACCGAGGCGTCCGCAT
>NZ_VBVZ01000159.1 GCF_005863185.1 Pseudomonas edaphica | reverse complement strand
GGCGGTGTGTCAGGCACTGATGTTTCGACTGATACTGCCTCATCGCGGGCAAGCCCGGCTCCCACAGGGTTCCGCGGTGCCTGGGTATCAGTATTTTCACGGCCAAAACCTTCGCAACCCCACGTCCTGTCAGAAAATTCTTTCTGGTTATATAAACATTCTTAAATAGTATTTTTAAGAATATCCGCGCTTATCTACTATCGCCCTCACGCCGCAAGCAGTGCCGCCACTGCCAGGCACTATTTATTTCAGGAGCGAGACCATGAGCGCATCTCTACGTAGCGTCGACGGCCAGGACGAAGCAGCCATTTTGCGTGAGATCCAGAGCGCCTTGCGCGACCTGCGGTTTGGCGCGGTGGAAATCACTGTGCACAACGCCCAAGTGGTCCAGATCGAGCGCAAGGAAAAATTCCGTTTGCAGAACCCGGGTAACAAACCGAGCTAAGCAACAACGGCGATTCGCATGCTAGACCCGCAACTATAAGAAAAAGCCAACACCCAAGAATTATCAGGAGCTTCTATGTCGTCGATTCGCCGTTACGCCCTGGCCGCACTGGCCAGCGCCGTGTTTGCCGGTTCCGCCGTTGCCAAGGACTACGAGTTGCTCAACGTCTCGTATGACCCGACCCGTGAGCTGTACCAGGACTACAACGCTGAGTTCACCAGCTACTGGAAACAGTCCCACCCTGGCGACAACGTGAAGATCCAGCAATCCCACGGTGGCTCGGGCAAGCAAGGCCGTGCGGTGATCGACGGCTTGCGCGCCGACGTAGTGACCCTGGCCCTGGCCGGCGACATCGATGAAATCGCCAAACTGGGCAAGACCCTGCCGGAAAACTGGCAAACCCGCCTGCCGGATGCGAGCACTCCGTACACCTCGACCATCGTGTTCCTGGTGCGCAAGGGCAACCCTAAAGGCATCAAGGACTGGGGCGACCTGATCAAGAAAGACGTTTCCGTTATCACGCCTAACCCGAAAACCTCCGGCGGTGCGCGCTGGAACTTCCTCGCCGCGTGGGCCTACGGCCTTAAATCCGGCGGCAGCGAAGCCAAGGCCCAGGAATACGTAAAAGAGCTGTTCAAGCACGTGCCGATCCTCGACACCGGCGCTCGCGGTTCGACCATCACCTTCGTCAACAACGGTCAGGGTGACGTGTTGCTGGCGTGGGAAAACGAGGCGTTCCTGGCACTCAAAGAAGACGGCGGCGCCGACAAGTTCGATATCGTCGTGCCGTCCCTGTCGATCCTCGCGGAGCCGCCAGTGGCCGTGGTCGACAAAAACGCCGAGAAAAAGGGCAATACCGAGATCGCCACCGAATACCTCAAGCACCTGTACAGCCCGGCTGGCCAGGAGATTGCGGCGAAGAACTTCTACCGCCCACGCGATGCAAAAGTGGCCGCCAAATACGCCCAGCAGTTCCCGAAACTGGACCTGGTGACTATCGACAAAGACTTCGGCGGCTGGAAAACTGCCCAACCGAAATTCTTTAACGACGGTGGCGTGTTCGACCAGATCTACACGGCGCAGTAAGCCAAATTACCTGTAGGAGCCCGCCTTTCGGCGGGGGCCGGCTTGTGTGGGAGCTGGCTTGCCTGCGATAGCATCACCAAGGTGTGACTGACACACCGAGGTGCCTGCATCGCAGGCAAGCCAGCTCCCACAGAAAGGCAGTGGTGTTTACCCTTTAACCAAGGACTCTTATGTCGCGTCGTATTTCCCCCGTCATACCCGGCTTCGGGCTGACGCTGGGCTACACCGTGGTGTACCTCAGCCTGATCGTACTCATCCCCCTGGCGGCGATGTTTGTACATGCCGCTCAACTCACTTGGGATCAGTTCTGGGCCATCATTACCGCACCGCGTGTGCTGGCGGCGTTAAAACTGAGCTTCAGCACCGCGCTTTACGCCGCGTTGATCAATGGCGTGATCGGCACGTTGCTGGCCTGGGTGTTGGTGCGCTACACCTTCCCGGGCCGCAAGATCATCGATGCGATGATCGACTTGCCGTTTGCCCTGCCCACGGCCGTTGCCGGTATTGCGCTGACCGCCTTGTACACGCCGACCGGCCTGGTTGGCCAGTTCGCCGCCGACCTGGGCTTCAAGATCGCCTACAGCCCCTTGGGCATCACCCTGGCGCTGACCTTCGTCACGCTGCCGTTCGTGGTGCGCACGGTGCAGCCGGTGCTGGCCGACATCCCCCGGGAAATCGAAGAAGCCGCCGCCTGCCTGGGCGCCAAACCGTTGCAGGTGTTCCGCTACATCCTCGTGCCGGCCTTGCTGCCCGCCTGGCTGACCGGCTTTGCGCTGGCCTTTGCCCGTGGCGTGGGTGAGTACGGTTCGGTGATTTTCATCGCCGGCAACATGCCGATGAAAACCGAGATCCTGCCGCTGCTGATCATGGTCAAGCTCGACCAATACGACTACCGCGGTGCCACCTCCATTGGCGTGTTGATGCTGGTGGTTTCCTTTGTCTTGCTGCTGCTGATCAACTTGTTGCAGCGGCGCATCGAACGTCCATAAGGAGGCGCGGAGCATGTCCCAATCGTCTATTTCCGCTGCAGCCTCGGCCAATGCTGCCCGGCGTGGCAGCGCGGTGTCGCGACGCATCCTGATCGGCCTGGGCTGGCTGGTGTTCTTCCTGTTCCTGCTGCTGCCGCTGTTTATCGTGGTGTCCCAGGGTTTGAAGAATGGCCTCGGCGCGTTCTTCACGGCGATCCTTGAGCCGGACGCGCTGTCGGCGCTCAAGCTCACGGTGATCGCCGTGGTGATTTCGGTGCCGCTCAACCTGGTGTTCGGCGTCAGTGCCGCGTGGTGTGTGAGCAAGTACTCGTTCCGTGGCAAGAGCATTCTGGTCACGCTGATCGACCTGCCGTTCTCGGTGTCGCCGGTGATCGCGGGCCTGGTCTACGTGCTGATGTTCGGTGCCCAGGGCTTCTTCGGCCCGTGGCTGCAAGACCATGACATCCAGATCGTGTTCGCCTTGCCGGGCATTGTGCTGGCGACCATCTTCGTGACGGTGCCGTTCGTGGCCCGTGAACTGATCCCGCTGATGCAGGAGCAGGGCACCCAGGAAGAAGAAGCCGCACGCCTGTTGGGTGCCAACGGCTGGCAGATGTTCTGGCATGTGACTGTGCCGAACATCAAGTGGGGCCTGATCTACGGCGTGGTGCTGTGTACCGCGCGGGCGATGGGTGAATTCGGCGCGGTGTCGGTGGTGTCCGGCCACATTCGCGGCGTGACCAACACCTTGCCGCTGCACGTCGAGATCCTCTACAACGAATACAACCATGTCGCCGCGTTTGCCGTCGCGAGCCTGTTGCTGATCCTGGCGCTCTTCATCCTGCTGCTCAAGCAGTGGAGCGAGAACCGTATCAACCGCCTGCGCAACAGCGCCGGTGAGGAATAAGTCATGTCGATCGAAGTCCGTAATGTCAGCAAGAACTTCAACGCCTTCAAGGCCCTGAACAGCATCAATCTGGACATCCAGAGTGGCGAGCTGGTGGCGTTGCTTGGCCCGTCCGGCTGCGGCAAGACCACCTTGCTGCGCATCATTGCAGGCCTGGAAACCCCGGACGCCGGCAGCATCGTGTTCCATGGCGAAGACGTGTCCGGCCACGACGTGCGTGATCGCAACGTCGGCTTTGTGTTCCAGCACTACGCGCTGTTCCGCCACATGACCGTGTTCGACAACGTTGCCTTCGGCCTGCGCATGAAGCCGAAAAACCAGCGCCCGAGCGAAAGCCAGATTGCGGTCAAAGTGCATGAACTGCTGAATATGGTGCAGCTTGATTGGCTGTCGGATCGCTACCCGGAACAACTCTCCGGTGGCCAGCGTCAGCGTATCGCCCTGGCGCGCGCCCTGGCGGTAGAACCCAAGGTGCTGCTGCTGGATGAACCCTTCGGTGCCCTCGACGCCAAGGTGCGTAAAGAGCTGCGCCGCTGGCTGGCGCGCCTGCACGAAGATATCAACCTCACCTCGGTGTTCGTGACCCACGACCAGGAAGAGGCCATGGAAGTCGCCGACCGTATCGTGGTGATGAACAAGGGCGTGATCGAGCAGATCGGCTCACCGGGCGAAGTCTACGAAAACCCGGCCAGCGATTTTGTGTATCACTTCCTCGGTGATTCCAACCGTCTGCACTTGGGCGAAGACAAGCACGTGCTGTTCCGCCCGCATGAAGTGTCGCTGTCGCGCCATGAGCTGGAAGATCACCACGCGGCGCAAGTGCGCGATATTCGCCCGCTCGGCGCCACCACACGGGTGACGCTCAAGGTCGAAGGCCAAAGCGAGCTGATCGAGGCCGAAGTGGTCAAAGACCACGACAGCCTGACCGGATTGGCGCGTGGCGAGACCTTGTTCTTCAAGCCCAAGGTCTGGCAAAAAGCCTGACCCTCAGATCGTTCACTCTGCGTGGGAACGATCATGTGGGAGCTGGCTTGCCTGCGATAGCATCACTACGGTGTGACTGATACACCGAGGTGCCTGTATCGCAGGCAAGCCAGCTCCCACATTCAGACCTTGCTTGGCTTCAGATCGCGGCGTTCTACCGGGCCGGACCGCGCCTCAATCTGCTCTTTAAGTTCCTGCCGCAACCCCAGCACAAACGCCAGCTCCGCCACCACAAACAACGGCCCCACAATCAATCCCGACACATCATCCACAAACGCCGGCTTCCTGCCTTCGTAATAGTGCCCGACAAACTGAATCACCCAGCCCACCACAAACATACCGATGCCGCTGCTCAGCCATACCAGCGTGCTCTGTGCCGCCAGCGCATGCCCGGCCCATACCGACAAACCCATCAACAGCGTCATCAGCAGGCCCAGCGCCAGTTCCAGGCGCAAGTAGAACCATGCCGAAAACAGCGCGAGTAGCACTGCCGGAGATATCCACAGGCTGCCGATTGCCCATTCAGGGCGCGACAGCAGCACCGCCACGGCGACCACAATCAACGGGATGCCGATAAAGTGGCTGGCGATATTGCGCGGGTCGCGGTGGTAGGCGGCGTATTGGCTGAGGTGGTCGACGAGGCTTTTCATTGTTGTTCCTCCTGTAGGATGCTTGATCATGCCCTGTCCGCCTGTGACTGACTGTCAGCTGGGCGACAATCTTCGGAGTGCTCATGGACACAGAGAAATGGCGTACTCGCTTGGCCTCTGGCCACTGGTTCAGCCACCTGCCTGAGCCTTTTCAGCATAGCCTGCTGGCCCACGCCCGGCAGCGGCAGCTGGCGGCGGGGCAAACCCTGTTCAAGCGTGGCGACCCACCCTGTGGCCTGTACGCGGTGCTCGACGGCGCCTTGCGCATCAGTGCGGTGAATGAACACGGCAAGGAAGCACTGTTGAGCCTGGTGGAATCACCCTTCTGGCTGGGTGAGATTTGCCTGTTCGACGGCCTGCCACGCACCCACGACGCCTGCGCCGTCGGGCCGTGCACGCTGCTGCAGGTGCCACAGCAGGCGTTGCTCAGTATCCTCAATGAAAGCCCGCAGTACTGGCGCGACCTGGCGTTGTTGATGAGCCAGAAGCTGCGCCTGAGTTTTATCAATATCGAGCAATTGAGCCTGATGCCGGCGTCGGTGCGCCTGGCCCATCGTCTGTTGATGATCGTCGAGGGTTATGGCGAGGCCGAGTCTTTAAAAAGCATGCTGCAACTGCCCCAGGAAGACCTGGCCGCCATGCTGAGCCTGTCACGCCAGACCACCAACGCCTTGCTCAAGGACCTGCAGGCCCAAGGCATCGTGCGCCTGGGCTACGGCGAGATCGAAATCCTTGATGCCCGGCGACTGCGTGAGGCGGCGCACACCTGAGGGTGTTAGCCTGCAAGCCTGATTAATCGAGGTGTGTTATGCGCGTGCTGTTAGTGGAACATGAATCCGAAGAGGCGCAGCGGATGGCCCAGGGCTTGAACGAGGCCAGTTACAGCGTGGAAGTCGCGGCCAATGGCATGGCGGCGTTGCGTTTCGTGGAAAGCACCGAGTACGACCTGGTGATTCTGGATGTGATGCTGCCGGGCCTGAATGCCTGGAAGTTGCAGCAGGCGATTCGGTTAAAGGGTGAGACACCCGTGCTGTTCCTGACCACGCCCGGTGGCATTGAAGACCGCTTGCGTGGGTTGGAACTGCATGAGGACGATTATTTGCTCAAGCCGTTTGATGCCAAGGTGCTGGTGGCGCGGGTGAAAAAACTCTTGCGGCGTGGTCGCTGAGCCACCGCTATCGCAGGCAAGCCAGCTCCCACAGTTGGAATGCATTGCCCTGTGGGAGCCGGGCTTGCCCGCGATGAGGCCCTACCTAACGCAACCCATCGCGAAACTGCCCCGGCGTCATCCCCGTCCAGCGCTTGAACGCTCGGCTGAAACTGCTGGTATCGGCAAACCCAAGCAAATAACTGATCTCGGCCAATGAGCAGTGCGGATCGCGCAGGTGCAGCAGCGCCAGGTTCTCGCGGCACTCATTGAGCAACGCATCAAACCGACAGCCTTCATCCGCCAAATGCCGCTGCAAGCTGCGCAAGCTCAGGTGCAACGCCTGGGCGATGCGCTCGGCACTCGGCTCGCCCTCCGGCAATTGTTCCTCGATCGCCCTGCGCACCTTGCGTTCCCAGGTCAGCGGTTGCAGCTGGGCCAGGGTGCGCTTGAGCACGGTTTCATTGTGCTCGGCCAACTCGGGGTTGGCGTCGTCCAGGTGGCTGTCGAAGTCCTGGGCGGAAAATTCAAGTCGGTCTTCCTCGGCATCGAAGAACACCGGTGCGCGAAACACCGTGTGCCAGGGTTTTGGATCCACCGGTTCCGGCCGACGCAGGTACACCGCCAACGGCGCGTAGTCACGGCCCAGGCGATTACGGCAGGTGCGCACATAGATCGCTGCAAACGCATCAATCGCTTCCGGCGCCGGTGCCGGACTGTCCGCAGGTTGCAGCAGACGAAAGCGGTAACGCTCACCCTCTCGGCTAAGCTCCAGCGTCAGGGCATCGCTGACCACTTGGTGATACCGCACGATGCGCTCGAACACCTCACGCAAGCTGCCGCTGGCCACCAGCGCATAACCCAGCGCATGAAAGGTGGTCGGGCTCACAAACCGCGACACGCGCAAGCCGATCGCCGGGTCGCCACTGGCCTGCACTGCCAGCGCCCACAGGCGTGTGGTGGCCGACAGCGGGTAGCGTGCGTTGGGGTCGTCCATCTGCTGCGGGTCGAGCCCGGCCTCGATGCACAGCGCGGCGCTGTCCAGGTTGAGGGCGTCGAGCTGCTTGCGCAGGGCGCGGGTCCAACTGGCGAGAGACGTGGGTTCAGTCATGGTGATTGGCGCTTGCGGTCAACAGGTTGGCGTCCGGGGCTAGCGTCCCGCCCGATCGCTTGGGGCAGGATGGACGTATCACTTAACAAGAGGATGGGAGCATGGACGGTACTTCTGCAAGTCCCCAACAGATGAATGCGCAACAGCGCTCGGCAAAAATCCGCGAAGTGGTGCTCGCCGAGGGCGTGCGGTTGCGCCAACAGCACCCCTGGCTGCTGCATCAGGACGCGTTGGGCGCGGGCATCCTGGCCTTTGCCTTGCTCGGCATGCTCGGTTCGGCGGCGCTCTATATCACCGGTCATATGGCCTGGTGGGCATGTTTGCTGCTCAACGCTTTCCTCGCTTCGCTGACCCACGAGCTGGAACACGACCTGATCCACAGCATGTACTTTCGCAAGCAACGTGTGCCACACAACCTGATGATGGGCCTGGTGTGGCTGGCGCGGCCGAGCACCATCAACCCGTGGATACGCCGGCATTTGCACCTTAACCACCACAAGGTGTCCGGCACCGAAACCGATATGGAAGAGCGCGCCATTACCAATGGCGAGCCGTGGGGGTTCGCGCGGTTGCTGATGGTGGGCGATAACGTGATGTCGGCGTTTATCCGCATGCTGCGGGCCAAGACCTGGAGTCACAAACTCAAGATCCTCAAACGCTCGCTGCTGGTGTACGCACCGCTGGCGCTGCTGCATTGGGGCGCGTGGTATGTGTTCCTGGGCTTTCATGCCGCCAATGGCATCGCCAGCCTGATGGGCGCGCCAATCCAGTGGTCCGCCGGTACCTTGCAGATGATGCAGGTGATTGATATCGCAGCCGTGGTGATCATCGGTCCTAACGTGCTGCGCACCTTTTGCCTGCACTTTGTCAGCTCCAACATGCACTATTACGGCGATGTGGAACTGGGCAACGTGATCCAGCAAACCCAGGTGCTCAACCCGTGGTGGATGTGGCCGTTGCAGGCGTTTTGCTTCAACTTCGGCAGCACTCACGGCATCCACCATTTTGTGGTGAAGGAGCCGTTCTACATCCGTCAGATGACCGCCAAGGTGGCCCACAAGGTGATGCGCGAGATGGGCGTGCGCTTCAATGATATCGGCACGTTTACCCGCGCCAATCGGCTTGAGCGCCAGGAACGGCCGGACGCTGAGCTGGCATTCAGCAAGCAATAAACGCCAGCGGCAGGTCGCGAATCTGTTCGCGCAGCGGCGGCTGATAGTGGCCGTCGCTGATCAGTTCATGCAGCAGCTCTTCGCGCAGTTGGTGGAACTCGAAGCTGCTGCGTTGGCGTGGGTGGGGCAGGGCGATGTCCACCACCTGTTTGATGCGCCCTGGCCGCGGCTCCATCACCACCACGCGGTCGGCGAGGAAAATCGCTTCTTCCACATCGTGGGTCACCAGCACCGTGGTGATTTTGGCGCGGGCGCGAATTGCCAACAGCTCGTCCTGCATCTGCTGGCGGGTCAACGCATCGAGGGCGCCGAACGGCTCGTCGAGCAATAGAATGCGCGGGCTGGCCACCAGGCCACGGGCGATTGCCACACGTTGCGCCATGCCGCCGGACAGCTGATGCGGATAAGCGCGGGTAAAGTCGGTAAGGCCCACCAATTCGATAAAGTCACCGATGCGCCGGTTGCGCTCGGCCTCGCTCAACGGCTCGTTGACCAGGCCCAGGCCGATGTTTTCCGCGACGGTCAGCCAGGGGAATAACCGGTGCTCCTGGAACACGATGCCGCGTTCGCCGCCGATGCCCTTTACGGCATGGCCGTCCACCCGGATCTCGCCACGAAACTGCGTATCCAGCCCCACCAGCAGGCGCAGTAGCGTAGATTTGCCGCAGCCACTGGAACCCACAATCGCCACGAACTCGCCTTCGGCAATGTCCAGGTTGAATTCGCGAATCGCCTCCAGCTCAAAGCCGTCGACGTCAAAGGTCTTGCCCACATGGTTGAAGCTGACGATAGGTGCGTTCATGCGTGTCTCCAGCGCGTGGCGCGGGTTTCGATGCGTTGGCCGATAAGGTTGAGCGTGGCGCCGGTGAGGCCCACCAGCAGCATGCCGCTCATGATCAAATCCATTCGCAGCAGCTGTTGGGCGCCGATCATCAGGCTGCCGATGCCGCCGTTGGATGGCATGAAATATTCCGCGCCGATGGTGCCCAGCCAGGCATAGATCAGGCTCAGGCGCAGGCCGGCGAAGATCCCCGCCGCCGCGCCCGGCAGCACCAGACGGCGCAGGCGCTGGAACAGGTTCAGGCGTAGCACTTGCGCGGCTTCGCGCAGCTGTGGAGACAGGTTCAACACGCTGCGTTGGGTGGCGATAAACAGCGGAAAAAACGCCGCCAGGGCGATAAACACCGACTTGGCCAATTCACCCAGGCCGAACCAGGCGGTGAGTAATGGCACCCAGGCGAAAATCGCGATCTGGCGCAGCGCGGCCAGCGTCGGCCCGAGCACTCGCTCGCTGCGTCGCGACAAACCCAGCCACAAACCCATGGCAAACCCCAGGCTGGCGCCGAGCAACAAGCCTCCCAGCGTGCGGCCGAGGCTTTTGCCCAAGGCGCCGGACAGGCTGCCATCCAGCACACCCGCGCCGGTGGTTTGCAGCACGGCCCATGGGCTGACCAGAATATTCGGGTCCACCCAAGCGAGATCCGTCGCCACCTGCCACAACGCCAGCAAGAGCAGCGGCAACAACCACGGTTGCAGGCGTTGCCACCCCTCATAACGCGGGCCGCGGCGAATCTGCGCAGTGGCCGGGTGCGGCCAGTGCGCCCATTTGCGGTCCAGCCAGCCGATGCCGCGATCCATCACCACGCCCAGCACACCGATGACCACGATGCACACGAAGACAATATCGAGCATGAACAGTTGGCGCGCCCAGACCATCAGGTAGCCGATGCCTTCGCTGGAGGCCAGCAATTCCACGGCCAGCAACGAGGTCCAGCCCGCCGCCAGCGCCAGGCGCACACCGGCCATGAAGGCTGGCAACGCAGCGGGCAGGATCAGCCGACGAATCAGCAGGTGCGTGGGCAGGCGCAGCACGCGGGCGGCTTCACGCAGGTTGGGTTGCGCGTCACGCACACCAACCAGCGTGTGCAGGGTGACGGGCACCACAATCGCCTTCACCAGCACCACCAGTTTCAAGGTCTCGCCGATGCCGAAAAACACCATGAACAATGGGATCCAGGCCAGGGTCGGCACTTGCGACAACGCGCTGAACGTGGGGAACACCAGGCGTTCGGCGCGCGCGCTGAAACCTAATAGCGCACCCAATACGGCTCCCGCGCCGATACCGGCCAACAGCCCCCAGAACAAGCGCTGCAAGCTGATCGCCAGGTTGCTCCATAGCTCGCCGCCGGCCAGCTCTACGGCGCTGCTCCACACCAGCGACGGCGCGGGCAAAATTTGTTCGCTCATCCACTGATTACGGCTGGCCAACCACCACAGCGCAAACAGTGCCAGCGGCAACAGCCAGGGCAGCAGACGCTCACCGAGCAAGGGCCAGCGCGGAGCGGGGGCTGAAAGAGGCAGGCTCAACTGTGAAGTGCGGGCCATAGCGGACCTCCCTCGGCGTTATGTGATTTCGATCTTATAAAAACGGAATCAAGATGATTGTGAGATAAGAAAAATCATTTAAAGCCTCTGCCTGGCACGCATCCAATGCATTCGAAGAATATTTTTGATGCTGTTTATGCATACGCCGCTGGAGCCAGCGTTTCTGCTCGCATAGTCCAAAAAGCTATTAAATTGTGAATTTATAGTATTTAAAGTTTTGCTCGGGCTGTGCCTACTTTCTGCTCCCCAGGCGACCGTCGCCCACCAGGAGCTGCGCTTATGAAACTGCCCTTCAAACGTCTGATCAGCCTGTTCGCGGGCACCGCGCTGGCCGGGTTGGTACACGCTGCCGACCTCAAGGAAATCCGCATCGCCGTGCCCGACCTGAGTGCCGGCAGCCAGCACAGCGGCGGCGGTATAACGGATGTATTGCGCGAGCAGCAGATCTTCGAAAAGGCCTTTGCCGACCAAGGCATCAAGATTCAGTGGAATTACTTCAAGGGCGCAGGTCCTGTGATCAATGAAGCCTTCGCCAATGGCCAGGTGGACCTGGCCTACCTGGGCGATCTGGCGGCGATCATCGGTCGCTCCAATGGGCTGGACACGCGTTTGCTCAGCGCCACGGCACGTGACGTCAAGCAGTACCTGGGCGTGGTGCCGGGCTCGGGGATCAAGACCCTGCAAGACCTCAAGGGCAAACGTGTGGCGGTGTTCCGTGGCACGGCCAGCCAGTTGTCGTTAGACAGTGCATTGGCCAGCCAGGGCTTGAATGAAAAGGACTTGAA
>NZ_VBVZ01000158.1 GCF_005863185.1 Pseudomonas edaphica | reverse complement strand
TCGGTGGGCTCAAGCGCAAGGTCGAGGAAATCGAGGTGTTGCATCAACGCCTGGCGCAGAATAAGGCCCAGTTGCTGCGGGTGATTGACGGCATCGAAGGCAAGCCTGAGGGCGTGGCGTGTGCGGACAATGCGCAGTTGTTGCTCAACCGCCTGCAGGATGAGCGCGAGAAAGCCGTGCATTGACCTGAAAAAAGCCATTGACCTTAAAGTTGGCTTTAATCTTATGGTGGTCCCATGTCAACTGAGGACTGCTCCATGAATCTGTTCGATCCCCTGATATTACCCAACGGTTCGACCATCAATAACCGCATCGCCAAAGCCGCCATGGAAGAGAATATGGCAGACGCCGACCAGGCGCCTTCCGCCGATTTGCTGCGTCTCTACCAGGCCTGGGCCGATGGCGGTGCCGGCCTGATCATCACCGGTAACGTGATGGTCGACGGCCGCGCCATGACCGGCCCCGGCGGCGTGGTGTTGCAGGATGAACAGCAACTGGCCAAGTTCAAGCGCTGGGCGCAAGTGGGGCGCGCAGGTGGCGCGCAATTCTGGTTGCAGATCAACCATCCCGGCCGCCAGATGCAGGCCAACCTGGGGCAACAGACCTGGGCACCCTCGGCGGTCGCCATGGACCTGGGCACGTTATCCAAACACTTCAGCCGACCCCAGGCGATGACCGCCGAGATGATTGCCGAGGTTATCCAGCGGTTTGCGCGCACCGCTCGCCTGGGCGAACAAGCCGGTTTTACCGGTGTGGAAATTCATGCTGCGCATGGTTATTTGTTGAGTCAGTTCCTCTCGCCGTTGAGCAATCAACGCACAGACGCGTGGGGCGGCTCCCTGGAAAACCGCGCGCGGCTGTTGCTCGATATCGTCAAGGCGGTACGGGCGGTGGTTAGCAGGGAATTCGCGGTGGCGGTCAAACTCAACTCCGCGGATTTCCAGCGCGGCGGGTTTACCGCCGATGACGCCAAGCAGGTGGTTGAGTGGCTCAACGACTTGGGCGTGGACCTGGTGGAATTGTCCGGTGGCAGTTACGAAGCGCCCGCCATGCAGGGGGACGCGCGTGACGGCCGAACCCTGGCGCGTGAGGCTTATTTTGTTGAGTTTGCCCACGACATCCAGACGGTCGCTAGGATGCCGGTGATGGTCACCGGCGGTATCCGTCGACGCCCGGTGGCTGAAAGCGTGGTGCACAGCGGCGTGGACATGGTGGGCATCGGCACCGCGTTGGCGATTGATCCGCAACTGCCGCGTGCGTGGCTTGAAGGCAAAGACACAGCGCCCGAACTGCCGCCGATCACTTGGAAAAACAAAGCCTTCGCCTCCTTGGCCAATATGGCGCTGGTCAAGTTCCAGCTGCGCAAACTCAGCCAGCGCAAGCAGCCTGATCCCGGCGTATCACCGTTACGCGCATTGATCGAGCAGCAACTGGCCAACGCTTTGCGCACGCGGCAGTATCGCCGCTGGATCGCCAAACGTAGCGCGTAGGCGGTGGTCAGGACGGGGTCAGTTGCGCCGCCGCAACCTTCACCCGCGTCGCGCGCCGCGCCATCACCCAGGCCAGCACCGGCGCCAGGGTAAACAGGGCAAACAACCACTGTGCCGCGTTGGCGATGCCGGCATTGCCGGTGGCGTCGTTGATACCCGCCACGTTGGAAATCACTCCCGCCAATGCCGCGCCCAGGGCCATGGCGAACAGCTGCAAGGTGGTGATCGACGCGGCGGCCGTGTCCTTGTCCTGCTCCGACGCCACTTGCAGGATGCGCGTCAGCAGGTGCGGCCAGCCCAGGCCGATGCCGAAACCGACCAGGAACAGCCCGAGGCAGATCGGCGCCAGCCGCGCCCATTCACCCAGGCTTTCCACTGGCGTGGTGACGGCTAGCAGCACCAGCCCGGCCACGATAAACAGCGGCCCCGCGAGGATGGCGCGCTGTGCGCTGCGGCCGCTCCAGCTGGAACTGAGGATTTCCGACACGGTCCAGCCGGCCGCCATCAGCGCCGCCATGTACCCGGCAACCAGCGGTGATTGACCATGCAGGTGTTGCAGAAAATACGGCATGAAAATCTCGCTGCTCATGCCGATCACCAGCAGGCAAGTGGTTGCATACAGCGCGCACAGTGGGGTGTTGAACTTCAGCGCGTCCTTGGGCAGCAGGCGTATGGTCGCGTTGGACTCGTGGCGGATCAGCACACCTACCAACACGGCGCACACCGCGATGCCCAGCAGGTTCCAACTCGGCAGCGCCGACACGCTGCCTGCGCACACGGCCAGCACGGCGGCAGCCAACAGCACCAGTTGTGGCACCGGCAAGCGGGTCGGCGTGCTCGCCGTGGCGTCGCGTGGCGGTAGCGCGCGGTGGGTGAGGACCATATAGGCAAGGCTTATCGGCACCATGGCGCCGAAGGCGAAACGCCAGGCATCCATCTCGGCGAACACGCCACCGACCGCCGGGCCGACCAAGGTAGCCACGCCCCACATGCCTGACACCAGCGCCATTGCTCGCGGCCACAGGCGCTCCTCAAACACCAGTTGGATCATCGAGTAACACAAGGCCAGCAACATGCCGCCGCCCAACCCCTGTATCAAGCGCCCGACCAGCATCACCGGCATGTTTGGCGCCAAGGCGCAGATCAGCACACCGACCATAAAGATCAACGTGGCGACGGTATACGCCAGCCGCGGCCCGGTGCGTTGCAGCAGCTTGGAAGTGAGGGCGGAGCCGAGGATCGAAGCCACCACATACAGCGTGGTGCTCCACGCATACAGCGCCAGCCCGCCGATTTCGGCGACCACCGACGGCAGAATGGTCGTGGCGATATAAGTGTTGGTGGCATACAGCGCGATGCCGCCGGAAAGGGCGATGGAACGGGGGGCATTCTTGCCCCGGAGCAACTCGCTCCAGCTGCTGTCTTGGGTGTGCATCGACGATTCCTTGTGCCGCTGGCAGGCTTGGGTTAATTTGCCAAGTAATTGCTTTGAATATTGCGACGAGGCTGTTTATTTTGTCAAGAAACGACTTGGAATATTCGCCGGTGTCGCCGGCGGAGCGTTTGCTGCACCTGCTCAAGACCCGTGGGCCACAATTGGCCAGTGATGCTGGCGAGTTCCTCGGCACCACCGGTGAAGCGGCACGCCAGCAGTTGGTGAAGCTGGCTGCCAGTGGGTTGGTCGAGGCGCGCTCCGAGGTACGCGGGGTAGGGCGCCCGACCCAGGTTTGGCAGCTCACGGCGACGGGGCACGCGCGCTTTCCCGATACCCATTCCGAACTCACCGTGCAACTGTTGCAGACCGTGCGCGAGACCTTTGGTGAAGAGGCTATTGAGCGTTTGATTGACGTGCGCGAGCGCCAGACCCTGGCGTTGTATGAACGTGAGATGCAAGGCGTCAGCGGCCTTAAAGCGCGGGTCGAAAAGCTTGCGGCGCTGCGCACGCGTGAAGGTTATATGGCCCAGTGCAGCGAGCAGCCGGACGGTGCCCTGATCCTGGTAGAGAACCACTGCCCGATCTGCGCAGCGGCTACTGCGTGCCAAGGGTTTTGCCGCGCAGAATTGCAGGTGTTCGAGCAGGTGCTACAGGCCAAGGTCGAGCGCGTGGAGCATATTCAGTTGGGCGCGCGGCGGTGTGCTTATCGGATTCACTGAACGCGCCGCCGATTAAATGTGGGAGCTGGCTTGCCTGCGATAGCCATCGGTGTCTACACAGCTATTGAAGGTATCCACATTCCCCTGTGGCGAGCGGGCTTGCCCCGCGTTGGGCTGCGAAGCAGCCCTGAAATCAGGCGCTGCTTTTTTTCAGAAAGAGCGCGGTGGCATTACTGGGGCCGCTGCGCAGCCCAACGCGGGGCAAGCCCGCTCGCCACAACAGCCCGTTCAGCCTGTAGCATCGCAGCGGTGCGACGATTCGGCACGTCAGCTCCCTTCTCCCAGTGCTACCGCTACCTCTTTGGCCACCTCGATAAACGCCCGCGCCGCCGCACTCTGGTACACACCTTTGCGCTGCATCAACACCGCCGTGCGCTGCAACCGTTGCGGCCCCAGTTCAATGGCTACCAACTCGGGATGCGCCCGTGCAATCGCGGCCGGCAGTAGCGTCGACAGCGTGGTCCGGCGCACCACCTCGATCAATGCGCCAATCACATTGGCCTCCATCACCACGCGTGGGCGGATGCCGTGTTGGTTGCAGTAGCGGTCGATCTGCTCGCGGGTGGCGAACGCCTTGCTGAGCAAGATCAGCGATTCGCTATTGAGCGCCTGCAGCCCAATGGCAGCCTCGCCCGCCAACGGGTGTTGGCTGCCGACCACCAACGCCAGGGTTTCCACCAGCAGCGGGTAGCTGTCGATGTCGGGTGCGTGCGCTTGATCAAAGGCAATGCCCACATCCAGCTCGTCAGCCAGCAACTGGTTCTCCATCTGCTCCTGAGCGACCTCGCGCACGTTCAGCGTGATGTTCGGATAGCGGCGGTGAAAGGTTTCCACCAGCGGCCCCACCAGGTAGGTGGTGAAAGTGGGCGTAACAGCAAACCTCAGCGTCCCACGGCTCAAATCGCCAACGTCATGGATCGCACGCTGGCCTTCCTGCAGTTCCTGCGCCGCCCGTAACGCATAGCGCAGGTAAACCTCCCCCGCGTCGGTCAGACGGGTCTTGCGCCCTGAGCGGTCAAACAACTGCGCGCCGAGGCTCTCCTCCAACTGCCGCACTTGCTGCGACAGCGCCGGCTGCGAGACATGCAGGGCCGTCGCTGCCTTGGTAAAGCCCTGATGCTCTGCGACAGCAAGGAAGTAGTGGATATGTCGGGCCAGCATGCTTGTACTCATAAGATTATCTGATGTGCTTGATCGTATATGAGACTTTTACCTTATTTAAGTGGCTGCGTAACCTTTGCTTCATCGCATCGCGAACCAAAGGAGTCACCCATGCAAGACATCATCGACGGTTTCCTGAAGTTTCAACGTAACGCCTTCCCCGAGCGTGCCGGCCTGTTCAAAGACCTGGCCAACCAGCAGAGCCCGCGGGCGCTGTTCATCTCCTGCTCCGACAGCCGCCTGGTGCCAGAGTTGGTCACGCAGCGCGAGCCGGGCGACCTGTTCGTGATCCGTAACGCCGGCAATATCGTGCCGTCCTACGGCCCCGAGCCGGGCGGTGTGTCGGCCTCGGTGGAGTACGCCGTCGCCGCCCTGCAAGTCAGCGACATCGTGATTTGCGGGCATTCCGATTGCGGCGCCATGACCGCCATCGCCACCTGCAAATGCCTGGACCACATGCCCGCCGTGGCCGGCTGGTTGCGCTACGCTGACTCCGGCCGGGTGGTCAACGAGGCCCGCCAGCATGTCGACCAGCACGCCAAAGTCGCCTCCATGGTGCGCGAAAACGTCATCGCGCAATTGGCCAATATCCAGACGCACCCTTCAGTGCGCCTGGCCCTCGAAGAAAAACGCGTAACCCTGCACGGCTGGGTCTACGACATCGAAAGTGGCTGCATCCAGGCCTTCGATGGCCGCACCGGCCAGTTCGTCGCCCTTGCCGACAACCCGACTGCGCGCGCCGTTTCCTACTAACACCTTCCTTTTTACCCACGGAGATAACCCCATGATCCAGTCGCAAATCAGCCAGACCACTCGCCTTGCCCTGACCGACGTCATCCTCTTGGCTAAAGCCCGCAAAGACCTGTCGTTCGCCCAGATCGCCGAAGGCACCGGCCTGCACGAGGCCTTTGTTACCGCCGCCTTGCTCGGACAGCACCCACTGCCGGCCAGTGCCGCTCAAGCCGTTGCCGACACCCTGGGCCTGGATGCGGATGCCGTGCTCCTGCTGCAAACCATCCCGGTGCGCGGCAGCATCGGCAACGGCATCCCGACCGATCCGACCATCTACCGCTTCTACGAAATGATCCAGGTCTATGGCACCACGCTCAAGGCGCTGGTCCACGAGAAGTTTGGCGACGGCATCATCAGCGCGATCAACTTCAAGCTGGACGTCAAAAAGGTTGAAGACCCGGACGGTGGCTCCCGCGCCGTGATCACCCTGGATGGCAAGTACCTGCCGACCAAACCGTTCTGATCAGCTGAGTAACGGCCCGGCGCTGCAAGGCGCTCGGGCCACGGCAGCGATATTGAGGGTCGCAGTTATGGATTTGATCTTTCGTCATGTACGCATCGACGACGCACGGCCGCTGATGGATGTGGCAGTCAATAACGGCAAGATCATCGAGACCGCGCCGAACATTTCAGCCCACGCCCGGCAGGAAATCCAGGGCCACGGCAACGTGCTGATACCGGGTTTTGTCGAAGGGCACCTGCACCTGGAAAAAGCCCATGTCATGCACCGCAAGGCCAACCGTTCGGGCACGCTGAAAGAGGCGATTGCCGTCACGGCCGAACTCAAACCCACCTTGACCCGCGACGACATCCTCGATCGCTCCACTCAAGTACTGCGCGACCTGGTGCAAGCCGGCACTACCCACGTGCGCGCCCACGCCGAGTTCGACCCCGAGCAAGGGTTTACCGGCTTTGATGTGGTGCTGGAGTTGCGCGACAAACTACGCGACGTGATCGATATCCAGGTGGTCGCCTTTCCACAGGAAGGCATTCTGAAGCTACCGGGCATGCAGGCCATGATGGTCGAGGCCATGGAGAAGGGCGCCGACGTGGTGGGTGGCATTCCGTACAACGACAGCTCGGCGCACGCACACATCGACTATGTGTTCAGCCTGGCCCAGCGTTACGACAAGGATATCGACTTCCACCAGGATTTTGCCGACAACGCCGAGCACATGAGCATTGAATACCTGGCTCGCAAGACCATTGAACACGGCTATCAAGGCCGTGTGTGTGTCGGGCACCTGACCAGCCTGGGCGCCGTACCTGTGCACAAACAGCACGAAATCATCGCGCTGATGCGCGAGGCCGGCATCAGCGTAATGTGCCTGCCCGCCACCGACCTGCACCTTGGCGCACGCAACGATGGTCACAACGTGCGCCGCACCCTGGCGCCGGTGCGAGCCCTGCGTGATGGCGGCGTGAATGTGTGCCTGGCCACCAACAATATCCGCAACGCATTCACCCCGTTTGGCACCGGCGACTTGCTCAATATTGCGCAGTTGGCCATTCCCGCCTGCCACCTGGGCGGAGCGGATGATCAGGCCACGGTGTTGCCGATGCTCACGAGCAACCCGGCTAAAGCCTTGGGGCTTAAGCACTTTGGGTTAGCACCGGGCAAGGCGGCGGATCTGGTGTTGTTGGATACGCAAGCGGTGGGGGATGTGATTCTTGATCTGCCCGCGCGTCTGATGGTGCTTAAGCGCGGGAAGATTGTGGCGACGTCGGTGTGTCAGCGATCGGTGGTTTTCTGAGCGCTGTTCAACGTCAGAGGAAGTGCTGCATGGCGGCTATAGTGTGAATCCCCCCGCAGTATAAAGAGCTATGATGCCGTCAACGCAAAGCCTGTCAGCAATAGCGGCAGTATCGCGACTCTCTCGGTTCCCCACAGCGGTCTCCCATGCCTGTAGCACAGCTTGGGTATGCGGAGCCTGCAAATCGATAACGCTCTGACGAACAAGGATGTTTCCATGAAAAAGTTAGCGTCGGTTTCTGCCGATATTTTCCACAAGCACTACGCTGATAACGCCTATGTGAGCGCACATGGGGCAAAGTCCCTCGACCAGACGCATATCGTTACCTATACCCACTACAAACAGTTGCAGGGTGCCGGGTATTTTTTGAATGTTAATTTTATCGGAAAGTCCAAAGCACCCAGAGTAATTGTCGGTATTGGGGGGCTTGGCTTTGACTTGGACCGTGCCAAGTTCGAATACCAGCTAACAAAGTTTATAAAGTACCTGCCCGCGCATGTCGAGCTGTATGTTCATGCTGCGTGCCACGTGAAAATGCTCAGTTACGGTTCCGTGACAGTGTTGGGCTCACAGAATATTTCGTCGACGTCATTGCCGTATTTGGATGCGCAGGCGTCGCCGATCTCAAGACACCATGAGGTGCAAGTTGAATTTCAAGACGCTGATTTGACCTGCGCGCGGGCGATTTTTAATGAAATTTTATGCGACCCCAGCCTGCATATAAAGCTATCTAGAAAAAGTATTGCCACTGATATAGTTGAGCATTTACTTAAGGGGTTCAGCTACGAGGTTCATAAGAGAAATATGGAGCTTGCTAACGCCTTGGAGACATTTCTCGGTAAGGCTGAATTAATAGAGAAGCGCCTGGTTTTTGTTCCGGGAGCTGTAGAAAATCAATGTTTGGTTTCGTTGGTTCAGCGCATTTATGCAGCTAAAGTGGTGACGGAAGATCATGTCGATGAGTTGTTTGAAGTTCTCTATGCTGACGTAGGTGACTTTCTGTTGGATGAGGAATTTACGGATGACGTGTTTGAGATATCCCGAACTATAGAGTCGGTCAATGAGGCGTCTTTACCGGAAAAGGATCAGGTGCTCCCTGTTCTTAGGTCTATCTACTCAAAGGAAATGCCGCTGGCTGAAGGTGAAGCATTTTCCGAGTTTATCGACGAACTCAAGAGCGTTATAGAGCACCATAACGTTACTGACGCTTTGGCATTTGCCAATCAACACCAGGAACGCTTGGTGCAGAAGATTATAGAGAGTCCGGACTACAAACAGCAGGCGATAATGGACGCCACGGATAATGATGGGAGTATGGTTGAAGGTCGCATTCGTGACGCGCTATTAGACGGTCGCATTGACTTTAGTGGGTACGAAATGGAGTTGAATCTGGCTCAGTTTATTTCGGCCTTGCACGCCGTTATTGAGTCAAGCTATCTCGCCGTTGTGTTTAATACCTTTGAGAGGATGGGTGAGATGCACGCTAAACTTCTCAATATTTATCAGCGTGAATTGGGTGCGTAAGAATATTGCAGTCGGCAGTTAATGCCCGTTACCCCGGTGCAATGTGTTTTCTACCCCTCATTTTAGTTCCTACTGCTCCGAAAGATGGAGGGGAGCTTCGGTAATCCGAAAACTCCCCTCCATCGCGCGGTTCATGCCGTTGTGCACCTTGGCGAGCAATTCATTGGATAGCCTGTCCTTTAATGGCGAGCTGTCTGCCCCAGAAACCCCGTAATCAACCCCACCACCTGTTGCTGAATCACCGCCCGTGGCCGCCCACCCTCGCCATCACGGCAAATCATGCCATCGCCCGGCGAGCTTTCCTCAATCAACGCGATCGCGCCCGGTTTGCAGATCGACATAAAGCTGAAGTGCGTGGCGTCGCTGATTTCCACGTACTGCGTCGTGGCTTTTGGCAGGCGCTTGACCAGGTTGGCGGATTCCAGGTTGGGGTCCATATCCTCGGTTGGCACGCCGCCGGCGATAACCAGCGCAGGCACCTTGAATGCCGCCAGGCTGGCGTCGGTCATGCCGCGTGACAGGCCCAGGTCCAGAGACACGATGGCGGTGACGCGTTTGTCGCTCAAGTCCGCAGCCAGACGCGCTTTGCCGTCGGGTGTCGCGGCGGGGTTCATCTCATGGTAGCCGATGCAACCGCCCAGCTTCGGGTGGGCGGCGCAGTCGCGGGTGAACAGGTCAGGGTCGAAGCGCGCGCCGGCGATTTCCAGCACGGTCCAGCCGCCGAGGGAATGGCCGACAGCAGTAATGTGTTGGTTCGCCACCGCGCCAAACTGTTGCGGTTGAGCCAGCACCGCGTCGATAGCGCGGCTCAGGTCGGCCGGGCGTTGCCATAGCTGTGCGGCGGCTTGCGGGTTGCGGTCCTTGGTGGTGGTGCCGGGGTGGTTGACCGCCGCGACAATGTAACCTTTGTGCGCCAATGCACTGGCCAGCCACACCTGTTTGCCCCAATTGCCGCCGTAACCGTGGGACAGCACCACCAGCGGATGCTCGCCCGCAGCCGGCGGCGCGTCGGGCACGGCGAGGGCGCCGATGAAGACCGCGTTGTCGGCGATCAGCGTGGGTTTGGCTGAGGTGGTAGCGGGGTACCACACCACCAGCTCCAGTGGGCGATTGTTGTGCGCATCGTGCAGGGTGGTGGTTTTGAAACCGACCGAGCTTTCGTCGGCGAAGGCGGGGGCGGCCAGGCAGAGCAGGAACAGCGCGCGTAGAGCGGTTTTCATTGTTGTTATCGTCCTTGATTTAGGTAGCGAATCATCACCTGAAACCCTGTGGTCTGCACATCCCCTGTTTGCAGTTAATACCCGCCCCGTTGGGGATCGTTTCGCTAGCCCGTTCGTCTGTCAGTGTTTGAGATTAATCGCCTGTGCCACCTTGGTATTGGCCAACCCAGCCCCATAACTACCCTCGTATCCACTGAGGGCGCAGACCATGACCAACCCAACCGAAACCGCCATCCTTGCCGGCGGCTGCTTCTGGGGCATGCAAGACCTGTTGCGGCGCTATCCTGGTGTACTCAGCACGCGTGTCGGCTACACCGGCGGCGATGTGCCGAATGCCACGTACCGCAACCACGGCAACCATGCCGAAGCCATCGAGATTGTGTTTGACCCGGCGGTGATCAGTTATCGGCAGATTCTGGAGTTCTTTTTCCAGATCCATGACCCGAGCACGCCTAACCGCCAGGGCAATGACACGGGGCCCAGCTATCGCTCGGCGATTTATTACTTGAGTGACCAGCAGCGCGACATTGCCGAAGATACGGCGGCCGACGTGGACGCGTCGAAGCTGTGGCCTAGTCGAGTGGTCACCGAGATTGAGCCGGCAGGGCCGTTCTGGGAGGCGGAGCCTGAGCATCAGGATTATCTGGAGCGGATACCGAATGGGTATACCTGCCACTTTATTCGGCCGAACTGGAAGCTGCCGAAGCGGGCTTGAGGGCCGCCGAGATGATCGTTGCAAAATGTGGGAGCTGGCTTGCCTGCGATTACAGTGTGTCAGTCAATAAATTAGTTAACTGATCCTCCGCCATCGCGGGCAAGCCCGCTCCCACAGGGTTTTGTGTTTGATCGTTAGCCGGCGGCCTCGCGCTCCAGCAGCCTGTCCATCAGCAACACCCCCAACTCACTCAACTGGTGAATCGCCAGCGCCACGTCGCGCTGTTTTCCCGTCAAATCTTCTGACAGGTCGAGCAACAAGGCAGTGACCGAGGAAAAGGTTTCGTAGCTGTTGGTGATCAGGGTTTCGTTGCTGGCATCGGCCGCGACGTTGAACAGCGAAGGTGGTGACAATGCCGGGTCGGCTTTTGGATTGAGGTAGTGATCAATTGCGCGATGCGCGGCCTGGTTGAGTTTCAGGTCCGGTTCGCTTGGAGGGTTCGGCGTTATTTTGAACATACTTGGAATTTCCCACTTTAGGGCCGCCACCTCTGAGCTACTAAACAAAGGGGTGGCAGCTGTGCACAGGTTAGTAGACCGGGGAATTCCAAGAAAGCCGGCGCGCCCGAAGACGCCCTGCACACAGCCACCATCAAGCACGGACGAAGCCGTCCGACAGATGAAGCTCATGCACTGACTGGAATAACCCCGGGCTACTAAACCCGATCACTGAGTTGTCAGCGACCGAGCAACCTTAGAGACGCCCACCACAGCGCACAAGCCGGCGGATTCTGACGCAAGCGTAGGCAATGGAGCAAGGCGCTGTGGCTTCGGACTTTGCTGTTTCCCGCTTCGTTGTAGGACATGAGCCCTACACTGACCTAAATGTGGGAGCGGGCTTGCTCGCGAAAGCGGTGTATCAGCC
>NZ_VBVZ01000157.1 GCF_005863185.1 Pseudomonas edaphica | reverse complement strand
GGGCATACATCTGTGGCGCCGGCGCCGCGGAAAACGTTGCGGTGGAGATCTCCGGCTGCGACACGGGCACGCGCATCACCACGCCGATCATCAGTGCTACACCGGCGACGGTGGCGAATGCCATTTGCCAGCGCGGTTGGCGGCAGGCTTGCAGCCAGCGTTGCCACAGGCTGGGTTGCGGCGCCGGGGCTTCGCGGCGGGCGGTGGCGAGGATGAAGGCGTCGAGGGACGCTGGCGGTTCGCCGGTGCTGTGTTGACGAAAATGCTGGATCAGCTCGTCGTCAGGTGTGTGTGGGGAGTGGTTCATACGAGTATCTCCTCGGCCAGCAGGCGGCGCAGTTTCTGCTGGGCGTAACGCAGGCGGCTTTTTACGGTTTCCAGCGGGGCGCCGGTGAGGGCGGCGATTTGCGGCACTTCGAGGTCGCCGTGCAGGCGTAGCAGGAAGACTTCGCGCTGGTCTTCGGGCAGGTCTTGCAAAGCGGCGTCGAGGCGCGCCTGGTCGCGGCTCAGGCTCAGTTGCTGCTCAGGGCCGGCGCTGTCGTCGGCCTGGGCGTGCAGTTGTTCGTCGTAGCTGTCGTGCAGCGGGTTGTGGATGCCGTGCTTGCGCCAGTGGTCGATCAGGCGGTTGCGGGCAATCTGGAACAGCCATGTACGAAAACTCGCCCGGCCCTGTGGCTGGGTGGTGCTGCGGATCAGGCTGAGCCAGGTTTCCTGGTACACCTCTTCGGCCAGTTCGGCCTTGTTGCTCAGTGACACCAAAAACCGGTAAAGGCCTTGGCGGTGCCGCGCGTACAACACTTCGAACGCTGTCGCTGGGTGAGTCATCGGGAACGGCCATGTAGGTAGCGAACTCCTTTTTATGGATCGATGCACATTGACTGTGGGAGCTGGCTTGCCAGCTCCCACTGTTGGTTGTTGCCATGTTCGGGATCAGTGTTTGAGGCTCTGCGCCATTTCCACCAGTTGCACGAACTCGTTGCGCAACCCGAACGGGTCATCGCCGCGAGCCGAGCGGGCCAGTGCGGCGGTGTCTTTTAAGCTCATGCTGCCAGTGTAGCGGCCATCGCCCTTGAGCTGTTGGGCGAAGGCGGCCACTGACGCCGCGAAGCGCAAGTCTTCGCTGGCCGGGTTGGTTTCGTTGCGGATGGGCCGTTCAATCAGTTGGCTGGCACCGCCCGCCGCCGGTTTGAAGCGCACCCGCAACATGGCCAGCTCAGCGGATGTGCTCTGAGCCACAGGTGCAGTGGCGTAACGCAACGGCTCCAACCAGCCCCTCTCGCCTTTGGGCACAATTTCGTACAGCGCGGTCACGGTGTGCCCGGCGCCAATTTCACCGGCGTCGACCTTGTCGTTGTTGAAATCCTCACGTTTGAGTGCACGGTTTTCATAACCCAACAAGCGGTATTCGCTGACCTGGGCGGGGTTGAATTCCACCTGCAACTTTACATCCCGCGCCACCACCGCCAGGGTCGAGCTGAGCTGGTCTACCAAGACTTTGCGGGCTTCGCGCAGGTTGTCGATGTAGGCGTAGTTGCCGTCGCCGGCGTCGGCCAGTTGCTCCATCAGGTGCTCGTTGTAGTTATCCACACCGAAACCCAGGGTGGTCAAGGACACGCCGCTTTTGCGCTGGTCGGCGGCCATCTGCTTGAGGCTGTCGAAGTCGCTGACGCCCACATTGAAGTCACCGTCGGTGGCCAGCAGGATGCGGTTGATGCCCTTCTCTATAAAGCCGGCACGGGCCATCTGGTAAGCCAGCTCGATGCCGGAGGCGCCTGCCGTTGAGCCGCCGGCGGTGAGTTGGTCGATGGCGTTGCGGATCTTGGTTTTGTCGCGCCCGCTGGTGGGTTCAAGCACCACACGCGACTCACCGGCGTAGACCACCAGCGACACACGGTCTTGATCACGCAGCTGGTCCACCAGCAATTTCAGCGTGCTTTTCACCAGCGGCAAGCCTTCACGGCGGTCCATGGAGCCCGACACATCCACCAGAAACACCAGGTTGGCCGGCGCAAGGTCTGCCACCGCACGGTCGGACGCTTTGATGCCGATGCGCAGCAATCGCGTGTGCGGGTTCCACGGTGTGGCGGCGACTTCGGTGGTCACGCCAAAGGGCGAGCCATCAGTGGGCAGCGTGTAGTCATAGGGGAAATAATTGAGCATTTCCTCGAGTCGAACGGCGCCGTCAGGTGGCAGCCGCCCTTGGTTGAGGAAACGTCTCACATTGGCGTAGCTGCCGGTGTCGACGTCGGCGCTGAAGGTCGAGACCGGGGTTTGTGCAACGCTGTAGACCGGGTTGTCGGGCAGGTTCTGGTAGCGTTCGTGAGGCTCGGCCCGATAGGCCAAAGCCGCGGCGTCGCGCATGGCCATTGGCGCGGCCATCAGCACAGGCATCGCTGCCTGCTTGCTCAAGGCACCCTCAGCCTGAGGCTCGGCGGGCGCGGGAGGCTTGGCCACCTCTCTGGACGATGAAAGCCCACAGCCGGCCAGCGAAGCCAGTACGGCAACCGCAACGCTGCAGACAAGGGGACGCAGCACTAAACGAGCATGTGACATGGCGCAGAACCTCAACAGTAAATAATCCGTTCATAGGCTCAGACGCAAAGCACTTCGGGTTCGGGTTAAATCCCGGAATTTACGCATACAACACGCTTACCCTACAGAGTACCAAGCCATCGGGCGTCAGCTGGAAGCATCGAGCCCTGTAGGTCACTCAACGATGCCGAGCCCGAAACAACTTACGATTACCGAGAAACTCCAGAATGCTCTTAACGAAAATACTCACACTGTAAGCAATTCTATATTTCCAGAAAAAACACGTTAAACACAAACGACATATCAGCTTTCAACAAGACGCGTAATGCTTGGGGAACCCGACTCTTTGACACGAAATTTAAAAACCGAATAAACATAAGAGCCGTTGCAAACCATGTCATACCGGCCTGTTGACACACACTAGAAATAAATACTCTATTGGAAATTAACTTATAGGGTGCGAAGGTATTTCCAGCACACGGACATGCACTTCCCTACACAAGGAATAGGCCAACAACAAGAACATGGATTACTCTTATGAGAATCGACTTGCGCCCGTCTGTTTTCCAGCAACCCAACTACAGCCAACATTTTCTGCGCCCGCTTATTCAGCCTTTTGCCCAACCCTATCTCAACCACCCGGTCTTCAGACCTTTCGTGCAGCCATTTCTCAAACACCCCTTCGTGCGTAAGTTCGTACAGCCCTCTATTCAGCCACCCACACGGCGGCCATTTAATCCAACCACAACAACCAACCCGACGACATTCGACACCGCCACCAAACGCTACTGGGACGGCAAAGATCCAACTCTGCGCGCCAACGACCCCTACGCGGCTAACCTCAATGTGCGCTCTTTCGATGAGCGCCAGGCAACCAACAATCTCACTCGGGGAAACCTTAAGTGGCATGACAAAAATGCCGACGGCAAGGTCTCTGTTTCCTACTCGTTCAACAGCGCCGCCTGGCAATTCGATGGTCGCCAGAGAGAAATGGCACGACGTGCCATGCAGTCATGGAGCGATGTGTCCAATCTCTCCTTTGAAGAGAATGGGCCACGCACAGAGGGCAAAATGTCATTTGGCATATCGAACGCCGTCGGCACCGCCGTAGGCTATTACCCAAGCAACCATTACCAAGGAGGCAACACCCTCTATAACCCCACCAGGGTCACGCGCCACGACTTGATTCATGAAACGGGTCACGCCCTGGGGTTGTCGCATACCGGCAACTACGATGGCGGCTATGACGAGAACCGAAGGAGTCACGTACAGGATTCCCAGGCTCATAGCGTCATGAGCTATTTCGGGGCGGCACTGAGCGGCAAAATCCATGGCGGCGCCCAACCAGCATCAGCCATGATGGATGATATTTCCGCCATCCAGGCGCTTTATGGCGTCAATCGTCAAATCCGTCAGGACAACACCACCTACGGGTTCAATTCCAACAGCCAGCGCGACTACTACACCCTCAACTCCAACCGGGACACTGCCGTGTTCTGCATATGGGACGGCGGTGGCAACGATACCCTGGACGTTTCCGGCTACCGTTCCAACCAGACCATTAATCTCAAGGCCGGCTCGTACTCCGATGTCGGCGGGCTCAGGGGCAATGTTTCCATCGCTCGCGGTGTGGTCATGGAAAACGCCATCGGCGGCTCAGGCGATGACGCGCTGATCGGCAACGATGCCGATAACCGGCTCACCGGCGGCGCGGGTGGCGACCGGCTGCGCGGAGGCGGCGGCGCGGATACGTTTGACTACAACAGTGCCAGTGACTCCACGCCCGACAACCCCGATACAATTATGGATTTTGTCAGCGGCACCGACAAAATCAATGTAGCCGTGGCCATGAAAAACGCCAATGTCGCCGCCCTGGCCTTCGTCAGCGAGATGACAGGCAAGGCAGGTGAGACGGTGCTCACCTACGATGAACAAAGCGGCAAGGGCAACGTGGCGATTGACCTGACGGGCGACGGCAAAGCCGACTTGCTGATCCGCACCTATGGACGCGTCACAGCAGAAGACATTGTCGCCTCAAAAAACACCCCATCCCACCATCAACCGCCTGACGCCCCAACCACTCGATCCGCAATCACGCCACCCCGCCAATCCCATCGTTCAGTCACACACACTTACGAAAAGGCCAGTGATTCGAGCTATCACAACGCCGACTTGATCGAAGACTTTGTCAGCGGCAAAGACAAGATCAACCTCACCGACCTGGTAAAGAACACCGGCACACCGCTGCGGCTTGTCGATGCCTATACAGGCCGCATTGGCGATACCGTGGTTAAGCTCAACTCACGCAGTGGTCGATACTTTGTGGGCGTGGACTTTACGGGTAATCGCCAGACCGACTTTCTGGTCAAAAGCACTCAACTAATAAAACCCGAGGACATTATGGGTTTGACTGCAAACTTCCAAAGCCAAGCCAGGGTAATTTCTCGCAGGTAGTCACCTCGAAGGTTTAACCCTATCAACCCCTGACACCATCGTGTTTTCCCATGAGCGTTAACGTTCACACCTCCGCTCGCCTATTAAAAGGATTCAAGTAGATGCTCTCTGTTGATAACAAGCCTTATACGGCGCTTGCATTATTTGAGCCTGCCCATCAACAACCGGGTGCTGTAAAAGACCAGCCATTGGCCTCCTACACCACCGACCGCGCCGCCAGGCACCTGCTGCGCACCAGCCGGGAAATGGGATTGAAGTGGCAAGACCACAACCGCGACGGCGTCATTGATATTGCCTACGAGTTCTTCACGCCGGATGAGCCACACCGGGTCAGTCATGTACCCAAGGGTGCCCATGAGTTAAATGAACAACAAAAGAAACGGGCGCTTATATCGATGCAAGCCTGGGCGGATGTCACCCGTATAAAGTTCTCACATAAAGGCGCGAGTACCGAGGGGCGGCTGACCCTGGGTCTTTACGAGGGTAACGAGGAATCCTATGCGACCCTGCCGTTTCCCAAGAGCTTCAAAAAAGGAGGCGAGGCATGGCTGGACTCAGGGCATGCACAACCAAGGACTGACCGTTACGACCAACATGTCATGGCTCACGAAATTGGGCATACCCTGGGCCTCGACCATACCGGTGACTATACCCAGCAACCCGCCACGCGCGACTACTTGGAGGACACTCAAGCCTACAGCGTGATGAGCTACAACCCCGAGATCAGAAGTGGTCAGAACTTCTCAAAAAACGCACAGTGGACCCATTACTCGGTGGCGCCCCTGATGCATGACATTGCAGCTATACAGGCCGCCTACGGCGCCAACTACCAGACCCGTCGCGGCGATACCGTTTACGGTTTCAACTCCAATACCGAGCGTGATTATTTCAGCCTGAAGTCCGCGCGGGACGCACCGGTTTTTTGCATATGGGATGGTGGTGGCAACGATACGTTGGACTGTTCCGGTTTCAATCAGAAACAAACCATCAACTTGAACGCCGAAGCCTTCTCTGATGTGGGCGGTATGAAAGGCAACGTTTCCATTGCCAAGGGCGTGACCGTGGAAAATGCCATTGGCGGCAGCCATGACGATACGTTGATCGGCAACAACGCCAACAACCGCCTCAAGGGCGGGGGCGGCGCAGACACGTTGAGGGGCGGCGGCGGCGCGGATGTTTTTGTCTACGACAACGCCAGCGATTCAACCGCTGCGGGTGCTGACCTGATCACCGATTTTGTCAGCGGCCGAGACAGGATCGACCTTACCGGGCTGAGCCAGAGCACCCGCACTCAGCTGCGACTGGTCCACACCTACTCCGGCCGCGCGGGCGACACGCTGGTGAGGTTCAACGCCTACAGTAATCGGTACTTTGTCGCCATTGACCTGACCGGAAACGGCCAGACGGACTTCCTGCTGAAAAGCACGCGGTTGATAAGGCCCCAGGATATCAGTGGGCTGATGACCTCACGGCCTATCTTCGGATAAACGCACTGTCGCACCAGGGTTCAAAGTCGTCCCTGAACACGTGTGAAAAACGGTCATTCGCGGTGGCCGTTTTGTCTGATGCAGGGCGAAAATTCAGCCCTGGACTGGGCATTGGCTTAACCCTGTGTAGGAACACTTTACCTGCAAGAAAAACGACTTACTCGGACACACATCGGGCTTTGGAAAGTGACGCCAACACTGGCAACTTCACACTTAGCAAAAGGGAACCTGCCTGCCTCACCAAGAAGGAAAAGTGCCAATACCCCGTGAGAATAACGACCTTGAGAATTAATCCTGTAACGCCGATGTACAAGCCTTATTCGAGCAGCGCTCAGTCAGCCCAAAGCCCTGCACACCGCCGCTGGGACGCCCCGGTGGCCCGTTCTCTCAGCGGCCATGGGGGCAACTATGACCCGACTCAACGCTCGGATGATCCCTACACAAGTAGAGCTGACAGGCCGTCATTTAATCAGCGTCAGGCCGTTGAGCAACTGACGGGGGGCAGGTTGAAATGGCAGGACCGAAACCAAAACAACAGGACCGAGATTTCCTACAACTTCACTTATGAACAGGGTCTTGGATTCAACGACTACGAGAAACAAGAAGCACGGCGCGCCATCCAGTCCTGGGGCGATGTGGCGAACCTGACGTTCACTGAAAACGGCGGCCCGGCAGAAGGACGGCTGGCCTTCCGTATTTCCAATAATGTGATAGTTGCAGACGGCTACTACCCCTATAGCAACGACAAAAACGGCATCGCTGGCGATACCCGCTATCAACCGGGCTTTGTGACACGCCCCACCGTAACCCACGAAATCGGTCACACGCTCGGCCTGAATCACCCCGGTACTTACAACGGCCAAAAAGACGACGCCAAACGGTTTTATGCCCAAGACTCTAAAGCCCATACCGTCATGAGCTATTACCCTGCCCAAAGCAGTGGCAAACACTTCGAGGGCAGGCCGCTGGCTCCCATGATGGATGACATCAGTGCTATCCAGCACCAGTACGGCGCCAACTATCAAACCCGCCGAGAAAACAACATCTACGGTTTCAACTCCAACACCGGCAGGGACCACTACTCCCTGAGAAGCCATCAGGACGCCGCTATTTTTTGCGTATGGGATGGCGCCGGCAATGACACGCTGGACTTCTCGGGTTACGGCAATAACCAAACGATCAATCTGAGAGATGGCTCGTTTTCCGACGTAGGTGGTTATCAGGGCAACGTCTCTATCGCCCGCAACTGCCTCATCGAAAACGCTATCGGTGGCTCAGGCCACGATGTGCTGATCGGCAACGCCGCCGATAACCGGCTCACCGGTGGGGCGGGTGCGGACCGCATGCGCGGCGGCGGCGGCGCCGACAGTTTCGTCTATAACCACGCCAGCGACTCCACGCCTGCAAACCCCGATGTCATCATGGATTTCACCAGCGGCACCGACAAGATTGACCTGCGCGGGCTGGAGCGAAGGTCCAACACGCGATTCAAGCCCGTCCAGGCGTTCAGCGGGCGTATCGGCGACGCGATCGTGGGCTTCAACCCGCAGACCCAGCGCCACTTCATCGCCATCGACTTGACCGGCAACCGCACAGCAGACTTCGTGGTGACCAGTACGCAAGTGATCAGGCCACCGGATGTGCTTGTAAACTGACGACAACGCGTGACACCCAACCCGCGAAGCCTTTGCAGACCCGAGCGGTCAGCAAAGGCTGTTCACGGTTGAACAGGCACTTAGTCGGTGCCGTATTTCGGGTTACGCGGGCCATACAAAATGCCGGTGCGCTGCCCGGCCGACAGCAGGCGGACACTGGCAATACCGGCAATCGGGTGCGCCGCATCGGTGGAGCTGTTGATCACCTGCTTAACCGCTGCCGAGACCAGCATGCCCACCAGGCCGCCGCCATTGTTGTTGCCTTCCTCGCTGGAAGCGCGTGCCGAGCCGGTCCACAACGTGGTGCCGGTGCGCAGGTCCACCAGCTTGGCCGAGGCCGTCACGGAGGTGTCGCTGGAGATCAGCATGTACTTGGTGCCGTAGTCGCTGATGGTGATGTACAGCGCCGCGTCCGCACCAAAAATGTCATGCAGCTTGCCCGGCGCCACGCCCTGGATATCGTTGGCGGTGGTCAGGCCGTTCTGGCGGAAAGTTTCGTCCACCAGGGCAATCGGCAACACGTAGTAACCGGCTTCGGCCAACGGGTAGGTGACCTGCGAAACCAGGCTGTAGGAGGCCTGCACTTCCGGCGACTCATTGATGGGTGGCAGTACCAGGATCGACTTCGGCCGAGCCTGTTTGAACGCTGTGTAATCAATGGTCTTGGGCGCCGCGCAGCCGCCGAGCAATGCCAGGGCCAGCAAGGCGCCGGTGAGTTTTAACAGGTTCATTTAGTGGCAACTCCAGCCTTGGCGTTTTTCAGCAAAAAGTCCATGTACGCAGCGGACTCAGGGAACAATGCCTTCTCGGTGCGGAACTCCTGCACCATCTGGTCATCCTTGCCCATGCTCAGGTACAGCATGCCCAGGTGCGCGTGGTAACCCGGCGGGGCCTTGCGGCCGCTGGCGTTGATCTTTTGCAGATCGCGTTCCAGGGCTTCCACCTGCGCTTCCTTGGGCTCGCCCTTGAAGTACTCGTAAACCTGCGGCTGGTAGCTTTCCCACTGATACAGGGGTTGGGGCGCCGTGTGGCACCCGGCGACCGTCGCGATTGCTGTCAGCATCAGCGCCAACTTAACTGCCTTGCTCATCCGTGTAGTGCTCCTTGGCGTTGTTGTTATTAGTTGCGCGGGTTCCAGGCGCCGGCGTTGATGCCGTCTACCAGGCGGTTGATCGCTTCGCGCATGGCCAGGTCCAGAACCTTGCCATTGAGCGTGGAGTCGTAGCTGGCAGTGCCGCCAAAACCGATGACTTCACGGTTGGAGAGCGCGTACTCACCGGCGCCCTGGGTGGAATACACCACTTCGGAGGTGCTGATGTTGACGATATTCAACGCGACTTTGGCGTAGGCCACTTGGGTTTTGCCACGGCCGAGAATGCCGAACAACTGGCGGTCGCCGGTCTCTTTGCGGCCGAACTCGGTCACGTCGCCCGTCACCACGTAGTCAGCACCTTTAAGCTTTTGCACGGTGCCTTTGATCGCGGCTTCCTGGGAGATTTCGCCCATGTTGTCGCGGTCCAGCACACTGAAGCGGTTGGTCTGCTGCAGGTGGGTGATCAGGATGGTCTTGGCCTGGCCGCCAAGGCGGTCAACGCCATCGGAGAAGATCCCGCGCATGTAGCTGGAGCGGTTATCGAACTTGCCTACGGCAATCGGTACACGTACGCCGGAATAGGCCACGCTGGCGCTGGCAACTTGCTCCACCGGCATCGCACGGTTGCTCTCGGTGGCGCAACCGGCCACGCTCAGCAGCGCTGCGGCGGTGAGGCCCGACAGCAGGATTTTGGACAGTGTTTTCACAGAGTGCTCCTAGAGGTGAAACCAGCGCAAAGGGCTGTTATGTAAGTTATCAACGAAGTCGCGGCAATCAGATTTTGCTGAAAACGCGCGCGCGTTTGCACGCAGCCTCAACATGGAAAGTGTCGAGCCCGCCAATAGCGATATCAGGAAGGGTGACTGCCTCGCAGCAGTGCGGTTGAAACGTGCGGCCCGCGGTGAGGCGGGTGGCCGGGAGAAAAGCAGAGAGGCGCATTGCTTGATTCATCCTTGAAAAATGCCTTGTATCCAGTGCGCGGCATTTTACGGGGTTGCCCTGTGTACTCAAGCGGTTTCGCTGCTGCGGGGGCGTTCGCCGCTCAACGGCATTCTGTTACGCTGCGCGCCCGCCTCAAGTTACACAGCCATCGGTCGAGACATTGGCTTGGCTTGTTCATTAAATAGGGATATTGCGTGTTGAAAACCCTCCTTGGGGCTGCGGCCCTGCTCGCGACGCTGTCGATGACCGGCTGCGTCTCTTACACCGTCACCGGCCCCATCGGCGCCCCGCTCCACCCGGCCCCCGTCAGCAGCCCGCGCAGTGCGCAAGTCGCTGATGTGACAGTGAGCGCCGCCGACGTCAACGACGCCAATAAAACTGCGATCAGCCGTTCGCTCACGGCCCAACTCAACCAGTACGTGCGCACGGCGGGTTACTTCAAGCAGGTCACTGAGTACCCGGTGCGCCTTGGCGAAAACGATGTCGCGCTGAAATTCAACATGACCTCCCTCAAAGGCCACCGTGGCGTTCACCCCGCCTACGTGCCTGGTGCCCTGCTGACGCTGACGATCTGGATCTGGGTCAACGGCCCGATTTTCGTCGACACCTTCGACGTGGCCGGCGACCTGGTGATTGTCGACCGCGACGGCAAGGAACTGGCGAGCGCCAAGCAAGAGGTCAAGTTTGAACGCAACGTGGGCCTCTACGGCCGCGAATACTGGGCCCCGACCATGGGCGCCAAACAGTTGAACGAACTGGTCGCGCAACTGCTCGATACCGCCACTGCCAAACTGGCCAAACCGTAATTTCAGGGAGCAACACATGAAAGGGTTGATCAAACACAGCCTGGTCCTCGCCGCCGTCTTGTTGACCGGTTGCGTGTCCTACTCGCAACACGAATTGCCGGCCGTGCAAACCTGGCCGCCGACCGCCAGCACACCGGCACAGAAACCCACCGCCTACGTGCGCACCACGGCGCTGAGCCAAGTCAACGGCGGCCCCGGCAATACCACGGCCGGCGCACCGGCGGCGCTGTGGGAAAAAACCGTGGCCGATGGGTTCCGCCAGTCCAACCGCTTTGCACGGGTGAGCACCGACAAGGTCGACTCGGACATCTACGCCGACGCCACGCTGTACAACAACGAACAATTCAGCATGGCCTCGGCGATTATTACCGGCGTCACGTTCTTCATCATCCCGTCCACGGCGAAGAACACCTTCACCCTGGAAACCGTGTTCAAGGACAAGGACGGCAAAGAACTGGGCCGGGTCAAGAAAAGCGAATCGGTGCGCACGTGGATGCACTTGGTGCTGATCGTAGGCATTCCGTTCCAGGCCAATACCGGAGAAGTGGTTGAAGCACTGACCCGCAGCACGCTGGATGAGGCTGTGCAGCGCAAGTTGTTCTGACAAACACAACACCAAATGTGGGAGCGGGCTTGCCCGCGATAGCAGTGTGTCAGTCACTGGATTTATTCACTGACCCACCGCCATCGCGGGCAAGCCCGCTCCCACAGGGGTTTGGTGG
>NZ_VBVZ01000156.1 GCF_005863185.1 Pseudomonas edaphica | reverse complement strand
GCGTGGTGGCGAGCAGTGCCCATAGCATGATTAGCCAAAAGGGAATCAGCGGCCCTGGAAAACCGAAGTGAAACACGCCAAAGGTACGCAACGAGGTATCGACTACGGTACCCAAAAGGGTCACGGCCAGGAGCACTTGGCCGTCTTCAGACCATGAGCTTGTCCACAGCAGGTGGATGACCAGCACACCAGCGCCCACCCATAACCAACGGGTGTCACCGCCCAGCACACAGGCAAACCAACCGCACTGGAACAGCACGGCATTGGCCAGCGTTTTAAGCACTGAAACGCCCGAGCAACGGCGGGTTGATCGCCGCAGGCTTGGCCAGCAGCAACTGCGCGGTACCGATCGTTCGCTCCATAAACCCACCTTCGCAGTAGCACAAGTAGAATTCCCACAGACGCAGGAAGTATTCATCGTAGCCCAACTCGGCAAGGCGGCCATGGGCGCGACGGAAGTTCTCATGCCACAGGCGCAAGGTGCGCGCGTAGTGCAAGCCGAAGTCTTCCATGTGCAGCAGGTTCATGTCGGTGTCGCGGCTGACGATCTGCAACATGTTCTGCACGGAAGGCAGGGCGCCACCGGGGAAAATATAGCGCTGGATAAAGTCGACGCTGTTCTTGGCCTGCTCAAAACGCTGCTCACGAATGGTGATGGCTTGCAGCAGCATCAGGCCGTCGCTTTTGAGCAGGTGCGCGCATTGCTTGAAGTAGGTGGGCAGGAAGCGATGGCCGACCGCTTCGATCATCTCGATGGACACCAGCTTGTCGTACTGACCGGTCAGGTCGCGATAATCTTGCAGCAGCAGCTTCACCTGATCCTTGAGGCCCAAGGCCTCGATGCGTTTTTCGGTGTAGGCAAACTGTTCTTTGGACAAGGTCGTGGTGGTGACCTTGCAGCCATAGTGCTGCGCCGCATACAACGCCATGCTGCCCCAGCCGGTGCCGATTTCGAGCAAATGGTCAGTGGGTTTGAGCGCAAGCTTCTGGCAGATGCGTTCCAGCTTGTTCAACTGCGCCTGTTCCAGGCTGTCGTCGGGCGTCAGGAACTGCGCCGCCGAATACATCATGGTCGGGTCGAGGAATTCCTCGAACAGGTCGTTGCCCAGGTCATAGTGGGCGGCGATATTTTTCTGCGAGCCCTTGCGGGTGTTGCGGTTAAGCCAGTGCAGGCCTTGGGTGAACGGTCGCGCCAAGCGCGCCAGGCCGCCTTCCATTGCGTCAAGCACATCAAGGTTGCTGACCATCACACGCACCACGGCGGTGAGGTCCGGGCTGCTCCAGTAACCGTGGATAAACGCCTCGCCGGCGCCGATCGAACCATTGGCGGCCACCAAGCCCCAGACCGCCGAATCGTGGATCTGGATTTCGCCCAACAGATGCGCTTCGCGTGCGCCGAACACCTGGCGTTCACCCTCTTCAATCACTACCAACTGGCCGTGGCGCAGTTGGCTGAGCTGGCGCAGCACACCTTTGCGCAACAGCGCACTGGTCACGCCGTTGACGTTCAGGCGGTTGGTCTTGACCGATAAGCTAGGGGATTTCATGGCGGCGATCCTTGGTATACCCGACTGCGGTGCGAGAGGCGCCATCGGCGGCCTGATGGGAAAAAATCGGTGTGCGTTTGAGTAACAGGCGCATGGCTTGCCAGTAAATCGCCAGGCAGGTCTTGGCGGTCATCCACGGGAAGCGCCACAGGTAACGGTGCAGGCTGGCGCGGGTCAGCGTTTCTTTTTGCAGACTCAAGGTGGCGTCGAAGACTTTTTGCGTGCCCTGCCAATCGGCCATGTGCACACCAAGCCTGTCGGCCGGCGGGCTGAAACTCATGCGGTATTCCAGGTCGCGGGGTAAAAACGGCGACACATGGAACGCCTTGGCCACGGCGAAGTGTTGGTGTTCTTCGGCGCCGATCGCCTGGGCCGGCAACACATAGTGGTAACGCTCGCGCCACGGGGTGTTGGTTACTTCACACAGGATCGCGGCCAGTTGCCCGTCGGCCTCGAAGCAGTAGAAGAAACTCACCGGGTTAAAAGCCAGGCCCCAACTGCGGGCCTGGGTCAGTAGGCAGATAACGCCCCGGGGCTCGCGCCCCAGTGCCTTGCCGACTTCCTGGCGCACGGCATCGCTCAAGCTCATGCCGTGACGCGTGAATTCACGCAGGTAGTCCTGCTGGCGAAAGCCGAAGGGCGCCAGGCGGCTGTTGCCGGCCAGGGGTGATAGGCCGAGCACTTCGTCTTGTTCGCTCAAGTCCAGGTACAGCAGGCCGATGCGGTAGCGAAAGGCGTGGGCCTTGGGCGCAAACCGGCGATGGGCGATCCAGCCGCTGTACAGGGCGCTGTTCATAGGGTTTCGCCAAAGGCCTGGGCCACGCGTAATGCGCTGCTCACGCCGTCTTCATGAAAACCGTTGGCCCAGTAGGCGCCGCAGTAAAAGGTGTGCCGCGCACCGTGCAATTCTTCCCAGCGGTTTTGTGCGGCCACTGCCGCCAGGCTGTATTGCGGATGCGCATAGGTGTAGCGCGCGAGGATCTTCAGCGGGTTGATCATCGGCGTCTGGTTGAGGCTGACGCAAAAGGTGGTGTCGCTGTGGATGCCTTGCAGGATGTTCATGTCGTAAGTGACGGCCGCCTGGGTTTGCGCGCTGCCGCTCAGGCGATAATTCCAGCTGGCCCAGGCCAGTTTGCGATCGGGCAGCAGGCGCGTGTCGGTGTGCAGCACCACGTCATTGTCGGCGTAGGGCAGGGCACCAAGAATGTCCTGCTCAGCCTGGCTCGGGTCGGCCAGCAACGCCAGGGCCTGGTCGCTGTGACAGGCGAACACCACGCGGTCAAAGGTCTCGCTGCCGGCGAGGCTGTGGATAACCACGCCGTCGCCTGTGCGTTCGACTTTATCCACAGGGCAATTGAGGCGGATCTGCTCGCGAAAACTGCGGGTCAAAGGTTCGATATAACTGCTGGAACCGCCTTCGATCACGCACCATTGCGGCCGATTGCTCACCGATAGCAACCCGTGGTTCTTGAAGAACCGCACAAAGAATTGCAACGGAAAACCGAGCATGTCCGCCAGCGACATCGACCAGATCGCCGCGCCCATCGGCACGATGTAATGGCGGATAAAGCGTGGGCCATAACCCCCGGCTTCGAGGTAGTCGCCCAGGGTCATATCGGCGCTGATGCGTTGCTCTTGCAGGTCCAGCGGTGCCTGGCGATTAAAGCGCAGAATGTCGCGCAACATGCCCCAGAATCCCGGCGAGAGAATATTGCGGCGCTGGGCAAACAGGCTGTTGAGGTTATTACCGTTGTACTCGAAACCTGCGTTCTGGTCGCACACCGAAAAGCTCATTTCGGTGGGCTTGAAGGTCACGCCAATCTGCCCGAGCAGACGGATGAAATTAGGGTAGGTCCAGTCGTTGAACACGATAAAACCGGTGTCCACGGCATAGAGTTTACCTTTGACCGTGACGTTGACCGTGTGAGTGTGCCCGCCAATGCGCTCGCCCGCCTCAAACAGCGTGATGTCGTGGCGCCGGCTGAGCAGGTAAGCGCTGGTCAGCCCGGCGATACCGCTGCCGATGATGGCGATCTTCACAGGTCGTCCTTCTTCGGTGGCGGGCTGCGCAGCATGCGTTTGCCGATAATCAGTTGCGCGCGGTTGGGCAGTTTCGACAATGGCCACAAGGTGGCGATAAACATCGCCGGGAAGGCGATTTCCAGCGGGCGCTTTTCCAATTTGGCGAAGATATGCCTGGCAGCCTTTTCGGCGGACCAGCTCAGCGGCATCGGGAAATCATTGCGTTCGGTCAGCGGGGTGTCGACAAAGCCGGGGCTGATCACCGTGACGTCGATGTTCTCCGGCGACAGGCTGATGCGCAGCGATTCGAACAGGTAACGCAGCCCGGCCTTGGACGCGCCATAGGCTTCGGCGCGTGGCATTGGCAGGTAGGTCACGGCGCTCGCAACGCCGACCAGATGTGGGGTGAGCCCTTTGCGCAACAGCGGCAGTGCAGCTTCGATGCAATAGCTGCTGGCAAGCAGGTTGGTGCGCACCACGTGCTCGACGATGGAGGAGTCGAATTGCCGGGCGTCGACATACTCACAGGTGCCGGCGTTGAGGATCACCGTGTCCAATGAACCCCAGACCTCGCCGATGCGTTCGCCGATCTCGCGCACGGTCTGGCTGTTGGTCAGGTCGCCGGCTACCACCAGCACTTGGCCTGGATAACGCTGGGCGAACGCTTCCAGCGGGCCTTTGCTGCGCGAGCTGAGCGCCACATGCGCGCCACTGTTGAGCAGTTCGACGGCCAGTGCGGCACCGATGCCACTGCTGGCGCCGGTCAACCAATAACGGCGGGGCGGTACAAGGCTCATCCCATTCTCCTTTTTAGCCAACTGACCACACGGCCGACTACCGGTAAGTGTTCATAGAGCAACGCGCCCGCATCGAAATAATCGCGATGGCGGTAGACCTTGTCGCGCCACATCAGGTGCGAGCAACCTTCCACCCGGATTACCTTGCCATTGGCCAGGCGCGGGTGGCAAAAACTCATTTTCCAGCGCAGGTAGCCTTCACCTTCGGCGACCTGGTCGAAGCCATGGAAGTCAAAACGCAACTGGCTGATGTTGCTGTACATCTCGGTGAAGTAACCGCGCAAAGCGGGCAGCCCATGCACTTCGTGCAGCGGATCGGTGAAGGCAATGTCCTGGCTGTACAAGCTGTCGAGCAGGTGCAGGTTGTGCTTGTCCAGCGTGGTAAAGGCTTGGGCGAACCGGTGCAGGAAGTCACTCATGTTCGGCGACCTCCTGGCGTGAAGGCAGGTTGCGGAAGGCGGCGAGGGCGCGCTCGCGGGATTTTTTCAGGTCGACAATCGAGCGTGGGTAATCTGCCGCGCCGAACAGGCCACCGGCGGCTTCGGGGTTGTGCACTTCTTTTTTGTTCAGCGCCGCCAACTCTGGCAGCCAGTGCTTGATGAACACCCCTTCGCTGTCGAACTTTTCCGACTGGCTCAACGGGCTGAAAATCCGGAAGTACGGTGCCGCGTCGGTGCCGGTGGACGAACTCCACTGCCAGCCGCCGTTGTTGGCGGCCAGGTCGCCGTCGATCAAGTGGCGCATAAAGAAGCGCTCGCCTTCGCGCCAGTCGATCAGCAGGTTCTTGGTCAAAAACATCGCCACCACCATGCGCAGGCGATTGTGCATCCAACCGGTTTCCAGCAGTTGGCGCATGGCTGCGTCAATGATCGGCAGGCCGGTGCGCGCTTGCTGCCAGGCGGCCAAGTCCTTGGGCGCATCGCGCCAGGCCAGTGCCTCGGTTTCGGGGCGGAACGCACGGTGGCGTGAGACCCGTGGGTAACCGACCAGAATGTGTTTATAGAACTCGCGCCACAGCAACTCGTTGATCCAGGTGATGGCGCCGATATCGCCGCTTTCGAACTCGCCCTGGTTGGTTTGCAGGGCGGCGTGCAGGCACTGGCGCGGCGAAACCACACCGGCGGCGAGGTAGGCCGAGAGCTGGCTGGTGCCGGGTTTGGCCGGGAAGTCGCGTTCGTCTTTGTAGTAGCTGATCTGTTGGTCGGCGAAGGCGTCAAGGCGACGCCGGGCTTCTTCTTCACCGGCGGGCCAGAAAGCGCGCAAGGTCTCGCTGGGCGGCGCGAAACCGTCGACCTGATCCGGGATGGCGTCGCTGTGCACATCCTGCGGTGCCTGTTGTTGCGGCGTGGCCACCAGGCGCGGCAAGGCGCTGTGCAGGCGGCTGTAGCAGACCTTGCGGAACTGACTGAACACCTGAAAGTAAGTGCCGGTTTTGGTCAGCACGCTGCCGGGTTGGAAAAACAGTTGGTCGAGGTAACTGTGGAACGTCACACCGTCAGCCTCCAGGGCGTTGGCCACGGCCACATCGCGACGGCTCTCGTGGATGCCGTATTCCTCGTTGACGTGCACCGACTCCACTGACAGTTCCCGGCACAGTTTGCCCAGCACGGCGGGCGCCTGGTCCCAGGTGTCGGCGGTGCGAATCAGCAAGGGAATGTTCAGTTCGCCAAGGGCCTGGCTCAGGTGCTTGAGGTTACGCAGCCAGAAATCGACTTTGCAGGGTGCATCATCATGGGCCAGCCATTGCTGCGGCGTGATCAGGTACACGGCGGCAACCGGGCCGCGCTGGCAGGCGGCGGCGAGGGCGGTGTTGTCGTGTAGGCGCAAGTCGGTGCGCAGCCAGATCAAATGCATTTAGACAATTCCACGCTGGATCAGTAACTGGTGGGCTGACAAGGGGTCTTCGGCCACGAACAATTCAGGAGTGTCACGGGTTAATACGGCTAACTCGTCCTGGTGGATGCATACCGTTGGTCCGGCAATCAAAATTGGGCAACTGATGCCGCCCAACAGTTTGCCGAGTGCCGACAAGTGGAGGGCTTTGCTTGAGTACAGCAGCACCGCACGCGGTTGCAGGTGTTCCACGGCCAGGGCCAGTTCGCCGGTCGGCAAAGGCCAATCAAAAACCTCCACGGGGCAGTCGGCGCTGCTGGCCAGCCAGGCGCTAAGCCACAGGTGTGGCTCCAGGGGCACGTCTGACTGGTTGACCAGCAGCAACGGCGCGCCCTGGAGCTGGCGGTTGTTGTGGTAAATGCGCGCGCCGAACTTGCTGCGCAGCCAGGACAGAAAAAACACTCGCTCCATTTGCGCGCCGAACTGGCCCTGCCAGCGTTGCTCCAGCGCGTTGAGCAGCGGCAGCATCAATTGCTCACACAAGGTGCGCGGCGGGTACAGCGCCATGGCCTGGTTGAACAGGTCGTCGACCCGGCGTTCGGCCAATTCGCTGATTGCGGTGAGCAGTTTATGACGCAGCACATGCCATTCATTTTCGACGCTGTCGGGGCTGGCCTGGGCGGAATCGATCAAGCCTTTGACCTGGCTGACCGGCACACCACGGTTGAGCCAGGTCAGAATGGTGTGGATGCGTTGTACATGTTCGGCGCTGAACAGCCGATGGCCCTTGGGCGTGCGCTGGGGCACGATCAGGCCATAACGGCGCTCCCAGGCGCGCAGGGTCACGGCGTTGACGCCGGTCTGGCGCGCCACTTCGCGAATCGGCAGCCAGCCGTCTTCGATGGCTTGGGCGATGTCTTCGACAGGGTCGTCTTGCAGGGCAGGTGTCATGGTCTAGATCGCATTACGCAGGCTGAGGTTTTCCGGGTGCGGCTGCAGGTACGCCTGCTGCGCGATGTAGCGGTCCGGGTGTTGGCGAAAGTGATGTTTGAGCAAGGTCAGCGGCACCACCAGCGGCACGATGCCGGTGCGGTATTGGCCGATGACGGTTTGCATTTCCTGCTTGTCCTCGGCGCTGATGGCTTGTTTGAGGTAGCCGCTGATGTGTTGCAGCACATTGGTGTGGGTGCCGCGTGTGGCGCACTTTTTCAGGCCGGTCATCAACTCGCTGAAATAGCCGGCGGCCAGTTCATCCAGGTTGATGCTCTTGCCCATGCTGCCCAGCAGGTGGCCAAGGCTTTTGTAATGCACAGGGCTGTGGGCCATCAGCAGGTATTTGTAGCGCGCGTGGAACGCCAAAAGGCGGTGACGGGTGATGCCCTCAGCCAGCAATTCTTGCCAGCTGGCGTACACGAACACGCGGGTGAGGAAGTTCTCGCGCAGCACCGGGTCATTCAACCGGCCGTCTTCTTCCACCGGCAGGTTGGGGTGGCGTGCGCAAAACGCCTGGGCATAAATGCCGCGCCCGCCGCCATCAACGGGCGTGCCGTTGTCGCGGTAGACCTTGACCCGCTCCAGCCCGCACGACGGCGACTTCTGCATGAAGATGTAGCCGCACAGGTCTGTGTGTTCCACAGCCATCTGCTGGCCGTAAGCATCCAATGGCTGCGTCACATTGAGGTCACGGTGCACGGTGCCGACCGCCTGCGGGTGGGCAGGGTCGCCCACCAGGCGAATCGGTTCGCGGGGGATGCCCATGCCGATCGCCACTTCGGGGCACAACGGCACGAAGTCGAAATAGTCGGCGAGCGTTTGGCTGCACAGCAGGGATTGTTTGTGTCCGCCGTTAAAGCGCACGTTCTCGCCGAGCAGGCAGGCACTGATGGCGATCTTCGGTTTTGCGCTGCTGGACATGCTCAACCCTCTGCGAAATTCCTATACAGATTTATAACTCTGTACAATTAAATCTCATCATAGGTTTGATGCTGTACAAGTCAAATTGTTTGTATAAGTATTTTCAGCGCCCGCTATTTCCAACCCATGCGCCAGTCTTCGGCATTTTGCAGGGTTTGCCACGGGAGGCGTTCGGCGCGGCGGGTCATGACCGCTTGCAGCTCGATTTCGAGCACGGTGCCTTCGTCATCACGGAACAGTTCGGTGACGAGGAAGTGTTTTTCCTTGTTGCGCGGGCGTGCTGCTGTCCACTTCGACAACAGCAATTTCGTCGGGTTGAGGCGGTTCATTGCAGGTGTTCGATCAGGCGGCGTGCGGCCTCCTGGCCGCTGAGCCACGCGCCTTCGACCCGCCCGGACAGGCACCAGTCACCACACACATACAAGCCCAGGTCGGCGTCGGCCAGCACGCCAAATTCATGCCGCTCCGACGGCCTGGCGTAAAGCCAGCGATGGGCCAGGCTAAAGGACGGTGCGGGCATGGCGCTGTGCAGCAGTTCGGCGAAGGCGCCGTGCAGGTGTTCGATCACCGCCTCTTTGGGCAAGTCGAGATTGGCCTTGCTCCAGGCGCTGGTGGCATGCAACACCCAGGTGTCGAGGGTGGCGTCACGCCCGGGTTTACTGCGGTTGCGCGCCAGCCAGTCGAGCGGGCTGTCTTGCACAAAGCAGCCTTGCATCGGCGTATCCAGCGGCGTGTCAAAGGCCAGCGCGACGGCCCAGGTGGGGTCCATCTTCACCCCGGCGGCCGCACTTGCAAGCTTGGGCGCAGCGGCCAGCAGGGCGGTGGCCTGGGGCGCCGGCGTGGCAATGACTACGTGGCTGAACGGGCCATGATTGCCGCCGTCGGCGTCCAGCAGGTTCCAGTGCTGCTTGCCTTGGAACACTTCGGTGATGCGGCAACCGAACTCAACCGGCAAGTCGTCAAGCAGTGCGCGGGTAATGGCGCTCATGCGCGGCGTGCCGACCCAGCGGATCTGCTCGTCGGGGGAGGGCGTGAGCTGGCCGGACTTGAAGTTGTACAGCTGCGGTTTCCACTGTTCGGCCCAGCCGTTGCTTTGCCAGCGCTGTACTTCGTTGACGAAGCGCCGGTCGCGGGCCGTGAAGTATTGTGCGCCCATGTCCAACGCGCCGGCATCGCTGCGCTTGCTGGACATGCGGCCACCACTGCCACGGCTTTTATCGAAGAGTTGTACAACGTGCCCCGCGTCTCGTAACGCTCGGGCGGCGGAAAGACCGGCGATGCCGGTGCCGATGATCGCGATGGGAACAGTCATTGGGGGCCTCGTTTTACCTTTGGGTACAGACTACGCCGACACCCATAGCTGTACAATATTGTTTTTTGGTATAAGTTTTGGCGTACCTGTTCTAACGGCGTGACCTAAGGTTAAGGGTGAGGGGTTAAGAAGGAGGCCTGAACCGGCCTCTGAAACCAACGTAACGCCCACTTACAAAAGATCCATGCTTATAAAATAGACTAGCGATGGGCGGCAAACGTTACATGAGGAGAAACCCATGCATATTTTGCTGACCGGCGGTACGGGCTTGATCGGTCGCCAACTCTGTCTGCACTGGCTTGCCCAAGGGCATCGCCTGACCGTGTGGAGCCGCGAGCCGGATACCGTGGCCAAATGGTGCGGTGCCGAGGTGCTCGGTGTTGGCCGCTTGCAAGACGTGATCGGCACGGTGGATGCGGTGGTCAACCTGGCGGGCGCGCCGATTGCCGATCGCCCATGGACCAAAAAGCGCAAGGCATTGCTGTGGAGCAGCCGCATCGGCCACACCGAAACCTTGCTGGCTTGGATGCAAGGCCTGGCGCAAAAGCCGGCGGTGTTGATTTCCGGCTCTGCAGTAGGCTGGTATGGCGACGGCGGCGAGCGCGAACTGACCGAAGCCAGTGGCCCGGTGCAGGATGATTTCCCCAGCCAACTGTGCATCGCCTGGGAAGAAACCGCGTTGCGCGCCGAAGCCTTCGGCACCCGCGTGGTGCTGGTGCGCACTGGCCTGGTGTTGGCGGCCAAGGGCGGCTTTTTGTCGCGCCTGCTGCTGCCGTTCAAACTGGGGCTGGGCGGGCCGATCGGCAATGGTCGGCAGTGGATGCCGTGGGTCCATATCAAAGATCAAATCGCCCTGATTGATTTTCTTCTGCACAACGGCGACACCAGTGGTCCTTATAATGCCTGCGCGCCACACCCGGTACGTAATCGCGAGTTTGCCAACACCTTGGGCCAGGTGCTGCACCGCCCAGCGTTCATGCCGATGCCGGCGTTTGCCTTGAAGGTCGGCCTGGGCGAGTTGTCCGGGTTGTTGCTGGGCGGGCAGAAGGCCGTCCCCGAACGGTTGCTGGCCGCCGGTTTCACTTTTCAGTTCACTGAGTTGCACGCGGCACTGGAAGACTTGTCCAGCCGCCTCTAGCCATAGGATGTTGCATGACGGATCACGCGTTGTTACTGGTCAACCTGGGTTCACCGGCGTCCACTTCGGTGGCCGATGTGCGCAGCTACCTTAATCAGTTCCTGATGGACCCTTATGTGATCGACCTGCCGTGGCCGGTGCGGCGCTTGCTGGTGTCGCTGATCCTGATCAAGCGCCCTGAGCAATCGGCGCATGCCTACGCCTCGATCTGGTGGGAAGAGGGTTCGCCGCTTGTGGTCCTGAGCCGTCGCTTGCAAGCGCAAATGACCCAGCAGTGGACACACGGCCCGGTGGAGCTGGCGATGCGCTACGGCGAGCCGTCGCTTGAAACCACCCTCACGCGCCTCGCGGCTCAAGGCATTCAAAAAGTCACCCTGGCGCCGTTGTATCCGCAGTTCGCTGACAGCACCGTGACCACGGTGATCGAAGAAGCCAAGCGTGTGGTCCGCGACAAGAAGCTTAACGTGCAGTTTTCTATCTTGCAGCCGTTCTACGATCAGCCGGAATACCTCGACGCCTTGGTCGCCAGCGCCCGGCCGTACGTGGCACAGGAATTCGATCACTTGTTGCTGAGCTTCCATGGGTTGCCTGAGCGCCATCTGAAAAAACTCGACCCCACAGGCCAGCATTGCTTCAAGGATGCTGACTGCTGCAAGAACGCTTCGCCCGAGGTGCTTGCCACCTGCTACCGCGCCCAGTGCTTCAGCGTGGCGCGCGACTTTGCCGCGCGCATGGGCTTGCCGGAGGGCAAGTGGTCGGTGGCGTTCCAGTCACGGCTGGGCCGTGCCAAGTGGATCGAACCCTACACCGAGGCCCGCCTGGAGACCTTGGCCCAGCAAGGCGTGAAAAAGCTGCTGGTGATGTGCCCGGCGTTTGTAGCGGACTGCATTGAGACGCTGGAAGAAATTGGTGATCGCGGGCTGGAGCAGTTCCGCGAGGCAGGGGGCGAGGAGTTGGTGTTGGTGCCGTGCTTGAACGATGAGCCGCAGTGGGCGGTGGCGCTTAATACGCTGTGCGAGCGGGCGCCAGTAGCGCTGTAGTCCGAGTGTCGAAACGATAGAGATCAACTGTGGGAGCGGGCTTGCCCGCGATGGCGGTTTGTCAGTCGACATATTGGGTGACTGATAGGC
>NZ_VBVZ01000155.1 GCF_005863185.1 Pseudomonas edaphica | reverse complement strand
GCACGCAGGCGATGGTGACGTTGCCCATGCGCGTGGAGGCGACGTTACTGATACCCATCAAGGCGATGTCGAGGTCGTCGAGAATGCGCTCCACCTGAGGCAGAAACGCGCGCCCGACCATGGTCAGGCTGACCCGGCGCGTGGTGCGTTCGAACAGCTTTACGTCAAGGGCGGACTCGAGCTTTTCGATACGCCGGCTCAGGGCCGGCTGTGAGATGCGGATGGCCTCGGCGGCGCCGCGAAAACTGCCCTTGTCTACCACGGCGCGGAAGGCTTGGAGGTCGTTGAGGTCGAAGTTGATGATCACGGGGGATGGGCCAGTGTGGTCGATTTGGAGGGCATTATCGTACGGCCGGGGGTAAGGCGCCATGCGTGCCGGGGGCGGTTGGCGTTAATAACCCTGCTACAAATATGAAGTCAAACATATCAGTGCGTTATTGGCTGAGTGGCGCCACGCAATCGCTGAAAAGCGTCAATACTTGCAACCTGAGTTACTCAACAGGAGAGAGAAACGCTCATGGAAACCTGCCAGAACCCCTACCTATTTTGGATCGACGATGAGATGCCGGACACCGACATCGGTCAGTTGCTCCTTGCAACACGCCAGTGGTCGAGTAGGATTGAATCCTACCCACTGTCCGCAGGCTTCGACATGCGCTCAACCCAGCAAATGAGCATTACCTTGCCACTCGAGATGGCCGCCCTGGTCAAGGCCAAGGTCACCTCCGGTGAATATGCGAGCGAAAGTGAAGTGATACGCGACGGCCTCAGGGCGCTGATGGCCCGTGATCGCGCCATGGAAGACTGGTTGCGCGACCAGGTGATCCCCGCCGCCGCCGCTCTCGAGGCAGCCCCTGGCCGAGCGCTCTCCACCGAGCAGGTTCGCGAACACATGGCAGCCAAACGCCAGCGAACCGGTACAGAAAAACCGTGAGCTATACGGTAGCCTTTGCGCCTGAGGCGTTAGCCCAACTGGACGCCCTTGAAGACTACATCAGCAAAACCGAAGCCCCCGATGCTGCAGCACGTTTTATCGACAACATTATCAGCTACTGCGACAGCCTCAGTGTGTTTCCATTGCGCGGTAAATGCCGTAACGACCTGCTGCCTGCCTTGCGCATCACCCATTACCGGCACACCACCGCCATCGCATTCAGCGTGGCCGCCGAGACTGAAACCGTGTCGATCCTGGGCGTGTTTTACGGTGGCCAGGATTACGCCGCCCAATTTCAGAATCACGGGTGAGAGCAAGCATCACGCCCAACGACGGCGTGCCCAAAAACAAGGAAGAAAAAATGACTGACACCCCAAACCCGCGTCGACCTTTGCGCTGGGTGTTAAGCCTGACCGGCTTGCTGGCTGTTGCGACCCTGGGCTTTTTCGCCTGGCAAAGCTTCTACCCCGTCAGCGCGGCGACCGGCTGGAGCGTGCAAACCGTGCACAGTGACGTGCCCAAAGCCGCGTCATTGATGCCCATGCCGGATGGCTCGCTGATGATCAGCCAGGAACTCAATGACGCCAAAGGCAGCATCGTGCGTATCCATCCCGACGGGCGACGTGACGTGGTGGTGGGCAGCCTGTCCAAGCCCGATGGCATGTTCGCCACCCATGGCGGTTGGGTGTTCAGCCAGGAAACCGGCGACGCCCCGGTCAGCTTTCTCAAGGACGGCGTGGTGACCGAGCTGTTTCGCGGCGAAAACGTGCAAGGCCTGTGGGTCGAGGGCGACGACCTCTACGCCATCGAAGACCGCAAAGACAACGGGCGACTTTTGCGTTACCGCTGGAGTGACCAATCGCTGACTGTCATACGCGACAAGCTGCACGAAGGCGAGTCCATCACCCGTTGCACCGACGGCCGAATGCTCTACACCGAAAAGAAAAAAGGCGTGGTGCGCGAACTGACCGACGACGGCAGCGATCCGGTGGTGCTGGCAGGCTTGAACAAACCCACGTTCTTGATGTGCGATGAGCGCGGGCTGTGGGTGAATGAAGATTCGACGCACCGAGCAAGATTGCTGCTTATTGATAAACAGGGGCGGCAACAGACGATTTTGTCGTTCCTGAAGGCGCCGCAGTCAATTGTGCCGACGAATCGAGGCACTTATCTGCTGGCGGAAGGCGGGAGGAATCGGGTGTTGGAGTTGACGCCTGAGACTCGCACGCTGTCGCCTTAAAATTTTGCAATACGGGCCAATTTGAATGCTCGCGAACCTGTCATAAATTGAACAGGACACTTCTTTCGCAACACCACCTCTCGCCAGACGCGCGTCACCGCGACTTTGCTTTGCGGGTCCAGCTCGCAAATTTCAAAGCCCAGGGACAACACCAGCGCATCCGCCGAAAAGTTCTTCAGCGCCGCTGGGCCAGTTCGAGCTTGTCGAAGAACACGGCTTCACGGGCGCCGTGGATGGACACATACAGCACGTCGTCCCGCTCGTAGAAAATCTCCTGAAAACCTTGACCGTGGTGCAGGTCGGTGTCGAGCACGGCGACGCGCTGCGGACGACGACTCACCGAGGTCAGGCCGGCAAACGCCGCTCGACGCCACTGGCCATGTGCTGCAAATCCTCAACCGGGTTTCTCCCAATCAGCATAAAAGCATGTGCAGGGTTGGCCCAATACACCACGTTCATGCCTCGCCGCTGCTCGCTGGCCAACGGCTGCATGCCCTTTTTACTAGCGGTGATGCACAGTGCCAAAGGCCCGTGGCGTGGGTCGAGGTAGGTGAGTTGGCCGATCAACACGCCGTCATAGTCGAGGATCTGCGCCCGTCGGAATTCGGCGCCAGGCAGGCTCACGGACTCAGGCGATAATGACACGCCCAGTTGTGCGCCCACGGCGGTCAACTGGGCCGTGTGGGAGGCCGGGTCGAGGCTGAGGTTTTCCAGGGTCTGGGGCGTGTACAAGGCCATGTATTCGGCCACCGAGGCCCGCCAGCCTTGGCCGGGTTCAGTACGTTGCCACCCCAAGAACAGCCGATCGGCTGCCACGCCAGCTACTGCGAAACTCGCAGCCACGGCAAGAAAACGCCGACGGCTCCAGGCTTGGGGCGGCGCCGGTGGCAAGGCGTTGAGCATTGCGTGCAGGCGTTCAGTCGGGGCGTGTTCCAGCACCGTGTCGAAGGCGGCCTTGAACGGCAAGTCAGCGCAGCGCAATGCGTCCAGGCGCGCGGCAAGCGCCGGGTCAGCGCTGGCCTGGTCGGCGATCCGTTGATGGTGGTCGGTGCTCAGTTCGCCATCCAGATAAGCCGATAACTGCTCATCGGACGGTGTGTCAGTGTGGCTCATCGCCGTTCTCCGTTGGCTTTATCCTGCCGGGCTGTTGGGGAGGCGGCTTCGGCCAGCTTAATGCGGGCGGCCGCCAACCGACTCATCACCGTGCCCATAGGTATCTGCAGGATTTCGGCAATTTCCTTGTATGAAAGCCCTTCGACATACGCCAGAAACACGGTTTCGCGCTGCGCTTCGGGCAAACCGTTAACGCGCTTGATCACTTGTGCGGCCAGTATCTGTTCCTGCGCCTGGCGCTCGCCATCAAACGACAGCACCTGCTCGGCATCAACAAACCCCTGCCCTTGGCGCACCCGTTGCGAGCGCAGTTCGTTGAGCCAGATCGAGTGCATGATCGCCAGCAACCAGCGATCCAGGCGCGTGCCGGCCACGAATTGCCCGGCACGCTCCAAGGCCCTTACGCAGGTGGCTTGCACCAGATCTTCGGCCAGGTGCTTTTGCCGCGACAACACCCAACCGTATCGCCACAAGCGTGGCAACAATTGGCCCAACTCGCGGCGAAACTCAGCGTCCCGAACGATGGCTGCCTCCTGCGGACAGGTTCACGGCGTTCAAGCCTGTGGCGCTGCGGCGATGGCTGCGGCCAGGTCTTCGTATTCTTCGCAGGTGGTACTGCACAAGGCTTTGATTTTCACCAGTTGCTCTTGCGCCAGGTCGACCCGGCCCTTGATCACATAGGCCTCGCCCAGGTACTCGCGAACCTGTGCGTAGTTGGGGTCGAGTGCAACCGACTTGAGGTAATAACCGATGCCCTCATCGGTGCGCCCCAGCTTGCGCGTGGCGTAGCCGCGATAGTTGAGGGCCTTGGCGGTGTTGGGATTTTGCAGAGTGTCGAGCAAGGCCAGCGCCTCATCAAAGCGCCCGTCCTTGGCCAGGCGGTAGGCGTAATCGGTGCGGTCGGCGTCGGAGGTGGCCTTGCTGGTTTGCAGCACGCACTTGCCGGTCTTGGTGTCCCAGACCTGGCCCTTGGGGCAGTTGGGCTTGGGCGGGGCCGACTCATCGCCGGAGGCGTAGGCCTGGCCTGCGAGCAAAGCGGCGGCCAGGCAAGCGCCGAAGACCAGCGCGGTGCGGTAGGTGACAGGGTGTTCGTGGCGAGCCTTCATGGTTGTCTTACTCCGTAATGATAGGGAGGAAACATCACTGTTAAAGCGCATTGCGTGCGCCCGGCAACATCCGGCGCAAGGTGCTGTCGCCCAGCACGTAGTGATGCCAGAGCGCAGCTATGGCATGCACGCCCGCCAGCAAGATGATCGCCCAGGCCACATTGTTATGCAGGCCGCCCAAGGTGCCCCGCCAGGCATGATCGATCACAAAAGGCGCGGGCACGGCAAACAGTCCGAAAAAATTGAAGGGTTCACCTTGAGCCCAGCGAAACAGGAAGCCCAACACAATCTGCGACACCAGCAACAGGTACAGGCAACCATGCGCCAATTTCGCCAGCAGGTTAAGCGCCGGGTGACTGTCGGCCTTGGGCCGATTGCCGCCGAACATACGCCACACAATCCGCGCGGCAATCAACAGCGCCATGACGATACCTAAAGAGATATGCAGCGCTTGCAGGCCCTTGCGCAGCGGTGTGCCCTTCTCCAGGACTTCCCAGATATGCGCACTGGCAAACATGAAGATCACCACGGCGGCGGTCAGCCAGTGGAAGCTGCGGGTCAGGCGGTCGTAGCGGTCGGATGCTGTGTTCATGGGCGTTTCCTGGGTGATCTGTGAAGTGAACACCGCAGTGGCGAAAGTTATTCGGTGGGGGGCGAATAATTTTTGCTGATCGGGAAACCAAGAAGCCCCGTCGCTGATTCAACGACGGGGCGTTTTTATGCGGTTTTTATGACTCAGTTTCCCCGCTCTTTGTTAGCTTGAGAGAGGACCGATGCAGCCAGGGATTTGGTCTCCTCACTGTATTTATCGCTTTGAAGGGCTTTGCCGGCCTTTTCCTCCATGTGTGCACTCGTCTGCTTATCAGTACCGGTCTGGGACAGCGCCGACGCAGCCAGGCTCTTGGCTATGGCCGAGGCGTTTGGATTATTCAAGGTTTCGGCGGCCAACGTCGCCAGGGTGCTGGAGGTCTTTTTGGTGTTTTTGCTCATGGTGCATTTCCTTTGCGTTTGAGGGGAAAGCCTACGAGTGAACGTCTCGTAGTCAGAAGATAGTGAGTTAAATATCCGTTCGCAACGAACTGGCTGTAGCCTTTGTTTTTAAAACACGTAAGAAAGATTCCAGCGTTATGTAGTACCCGCCCAGTTCGAAGTTCAACGCAATGATAATGTTTGAAAAGTCGTCTTGTTTTTATTAGATTTTCGCCCGACCAGTCACAGCAACTTCGCTGACGCGCCGCTCTAATAACCCTTCAAGGATGACCCTGCATGTCCCAACCTGTACTCAACGATAATATCGTCACATGGACGTTTCAAAACTATGCCGCCATCGTCGGGCTGCTCAGTGGCCTGGCAATATGTGCGCTGGTTTTATATATCTACTCGCGCTCAGGCTCGCTGATTTTTCTGCGTGACTTGATGTGGCGGTTCTTCGGTGGCTCGACCACATTTGAAAACCCAAAATATGAGGCCACCCGCAAAGACCTGCGCGAAGTTGAATATTATCGGTTCGAATTCAATATCCCCGCGCAAAACCTGGAACACGCGCGGCAAGCCGATCAGTGGATCACTGACAACAACTTCAGTTACAACGATGTGGCCAGGATCAGAAAGTACATTGACTGGAAAGACTTCACTCAGTTATCGCTTAAAGAGGCAATGATCACCCCCTTCAAGCGTAATTGGTTTTTGGGGTTGGGCGCCTTCTTCCTGGCGATTATCAGCATCACGCCGCCATTGGCTGACTCCAGCTACCTGATGGTGTCGTTGAAAAAAGCCTCGGATGTGCCGTCTTTCTATCTGTCGGAAAACAACGCCAAATTCCACTTCTGGCCCAGCGAAACGCTGTCTGTGGACGAGTGCAAATCACCAACGGCACTGGAAAAGTTCTATAACGAGGACTTCTCTGAAGGCACCATCAATACCATCTGCACGCTATTTCTTTCGCCCACCTACGCTGAAAACGTAAAAACCGGATTGAAAGAGCAAAAAGGCTTTTTGCTGTTCATCGCCTGCCTGTCGATATGTGCGGTCTTCTGTATTTTGACCAAGCTCTCGCGTTTGGGCGTTGCCCGCAAACTCCATGACCAGATGACCGCGCAGAATACAAATACGACCGCAGAGACCGCCGCTCAACCCTAAACACTGTCACTGTGGCAAACAGGCTCGTTGTGGCGAGCAGGCTTGCCCTGCGTTGGGCGGCGAAGCCGCCCCATCCCACGCGCCGAGTGTCAGGGGGGAGGATCACGGTGGCAGGTTTTAGGGCCGCTACGCAGCCCAACGCAGGGCAAGCCTGCTCGCCACAAAAAGCCTGCTCGCCACAAGGCTACTTGCCATAGCAGGCTGGCTCACCGACCATCAAGGCCGTCCCAGAGCGTCGAATCGATTGCACTGATGGTTATTATCGAAACGAGCGCCTGTGTGATTGCCAGCACCGGTTCCTATAATCGCCTCCACTTTCCCTCCCCTTCGCCTGGCTTCAGGCGACATTCCTTCTGGAACCGACACTATGCCAAGCCCCAGCCAGGCCCACAGCGGCCGTCCCGAACATAATCAACAAAGTGTCAAACAGCAGTGGCTGGCGATTCTCTCGGTCGCCGTAGGCGCTTTCGCCCTGGTAACCAGTGAGTTTCTGCCGGTGGGCGTGCTCAATGACGTCGCCAGCGACCTGGGCATCAGTGCCGGTCACGCTGGCCTGATGGTCACGCTGCCCGGCATCATGGCCGCCCTCGCCGCGCCGTTGCTGTCGGTGATCATTGGCGGCATGGACCGTCGTTACCTGCTGATCGGCCTGACGCTGATCATGATCATCGCCAACACGGTAGTGGCCTACGCCAGCGACTTCAGCCTGCTGCTGTTCGGCCGTGTCCTGCTCGGCATCAGCATCGGCGGCTTCTGGGCCACGGCCATTGCCCTCAGCGGCCGCTTGGCGCCCAAGGGCGTAGGCGTAGCGAAGGCTACCTCGATCATCATGATGGGCGTGACCCTGGCCACCGTGCTGGGCGTACCCGTCGGCACCTGGCTCAGTGGCCTGATGGGCTGGCGCATGACCTTCCTGGTGACCGCGATTGTCGGCGTGCCGGTGCTGCTGGCGCAGGTGTTCCTGCTGCCGCGACTCACCCCGGAAAAGGCCATACAGATCCGTGACCTGCCGGCCTTGTTTATCAACCCACAAGCGCGGGTCGGCTTGATCGCCGTGCTGCTGATCGGCCTGGCGCACTTTGCTGCCTACACCTATGTCGCGCCGTTCTTCAAAAACAGTTCCGGCTTCGACGGACCGACCATCGGCTCTCTGTTGCTGCTGTATGGCGTGGCCGGCGTGATGGGCAACGTCTTTGCCGGTTTCGCCGCCAACCGCAGCGTGCGTCACACCCTGCTGCTGGTCGCGCTGATGATCGGCACCAGCACCGCGCTGTTCCCTCACTTCGCCACCGGCATGACCGGCGCCGCGATGCTGATCGCACTCTGGGGCTTCGCCTTCGGCGCCTTCCCGGCCTGCGCGAGTATCTGGATGTTTGTGGTCGCACCGAAAGACGTCGAACGCGGCATGCCGCTGTTCGTTGCTCTGTTCCAAGTGATCATCGCCCTGGGTTCATTCTTTGGCGGCCGGATCGTGGACCAGATGGGCAGCGCAATGCTCTTGAGCCTGGCCACGGCGCTGGTGGGGCTTGGATTTGTGACCGTACTGGTGTTGGGGCGTAATGTGAGTAATAGCTTGGCGGCGCAGCCTGGCTGATACGACTCGTTAACCACTAAAAAGCCTGCTGAGCATTGAGCTCGGCAGGCTTTTTAGTTTCAGGGTATTGGGTTAGTTGCCTGGTTTATCTGTTGGGAAATGACGCTCAAGTGCAGCGTCCACCAGTGCCTGAGCGTTCTCGATCAATTGCGCCAGGCCCATGATCACGGGTGACTGCGTGCTGTCCGGGTCTTCGGCGCATTTGTAGGCGGTTTGAAGGGCGGATGCGAGGATTTCGGAGGCGTTGGCCAGGGCTTCTTCGGTGCCGACGTCGGCGCCTACGTAGAAGATTTTGCGAGGTTCACCGTCGGATTCGGCATTGAAAACATCGGTCGGGTTGGGGGTGATCTTTTTCATGATGTAACTCCACGTTATGAAAAGGAGCTACCACTCCCTGCTGTCAAACAGGATTGGGTGGCAGCTGTACGCGGGTTGACAGACCGGAAACGTGGAAACCCGGCGCACCCGAAGATGCCCCACGCACAGCCGCCATAAAAAATGGGTACAGACAGACGCCTGGAACCAGTTTGGGGATGCACAGAGATCGCACATTATTCGGCCTGTCAAAACCGGTCGCCATGAGGGCGACGGCGGAAGGTTAGCGCCCTGCCCCAGCCAACGCAACCCTGCTGGAAAACTGTCGACCCGGCACAACGTAAGCACCTGTTTCAGAAAAGCTTGGTAACCAGAATCCCCACCGGGAACCTTGTGTGCATAAGCCTGCGAGCTAGTCTCAAAAAGTCGCCGCCGTGGCGACATACTGTCAAGGGTGCTGATATGCCAACGAGATATCGCGATGCGGTCACAGGTGAATACGTAACCGAGCAAGAGGCGAAGAAAAGACCAAGGGAAACGGTAAAAGAATCGGATAGAAAGCGCCCGGTAAAAGAGGATGAAGCGTTGATAGCGACCGTACGTGAGCGCCAGGCGTCTGCTCAGCGAGTGAAGGTTTCTCTAGACGACCTATAGCCTAGATTTTACCGCGGGCCATTTGAATCGGCTTACTGGCCCACGTCCTTAGTCAAGACATGTGCACTGAATGCCAGGAAATCGCCCAGATGTTTGGTAATGATCGCAACGGCAATAGGCAGCTGAAGCGTCTGATACTCATGCACCACGATATTGCGGAAACCGACCATGTTTTTCAGGTTAGTCAGTAAGGAAGGACTCACCCATCCGCCCTGCGCCAGCAGCTCAAACACGTCACGAGCACTTTGGGGGACACCGAGGCGCTCACGACGAATCAGATGTTGCCCCAAGTCCAGGGCAGCCTCACAGGTACGCAGAATATTGAGAATGGCCGCATCCTGACGGGTGAAGTCAGTGGCGAAACTGGCTGGATCCTTTTCGTACTCCTCCCGAGCACGAGCAATGCAACGCTCAATACTGGCAGCCTTGTTGATGAGTACATCATCGGCCATATACCGTTCCGTCCTTTTGAATGTCGACTAGCAGCTCTGCCCTGGCGCAATCCAGCGCAGTTTTCTCGCTGAGTATGTAGCTCTCAAAGATACCCGCCTGACTGTCCTTGCTCCAGAGGCGGTGCCCTGTCGTTATGACTTGGTATTGCATGACCGTCGAGGCTGCGCGTAAGTCCAGCAAATCAACGGGGACCTTGACGATATCCGCTAACTCCCCGGATAGGCGCCACAGTTGCAGTGGGTCAATGCTTCCCTCAATCAGCACAGCCAAGTCAAGATCGCTGTCGGCATTTGCCTCGCCCGTCACCTGGCTGCCAAAGACGTACACTGCCAAAAGACCTGGAAGGTTAGCCTGCAAATGCGTGAGCACTTTTTCAAAATTCATGATTGACCCGCATTGTCATCAGGTAATCACGACCGTAGCAGAATTCACCTGAGCATTTCTGCTACAAAAACAAAAACCCCCAACAACCTTTAAGTTATTGGGGGTTTCTGTTTATAAATAATGGCGGAGAGATAGGGATTCGAACCCTAGGTACCGGTGAAGGTACAACGGATTTCGAATCCGTCCCATTCGGCCACTCTGGCATCTCTCCAACGGCGCGCATCATAACAGTGTGTTTCGCGAAAGCAAACCAAAAAAGCGATTTTTTTCCGTGCTATCAGATGCTTGCGTCGGTTACAGCGGTACGCCGAGACGGTTGGCGACTTCTTCGTAGGCTTCGATGACGTCACCGAGGCCTTGGCGGAAGCGGTCTTTGTCCATCTTTTTCTTGGTGGCTTTGTCCCACAGGCGGCAGCCGTCCGGGCTGAATTCGTCGCCCAGGACGATGGTGCCGTCGTGGAACACGCCGAATTCGAGTTTGAAGTCGACCAGCAGCAGGCCTGCGTCGTCGAACAGCTTGCTCAGCACGTCGTTGACCTTGAGGGACAACTCTTTCATGCGTACCAGTTGCTCAGCGGTGCCCCAGCCGAATGCCACCACGTGGGATTCGTTGATGAACGGGTCGCCCTTGGCGTCGTCCTTCAGGAACAGTTCAAACGTGTAAGGGTTGAGCTTGAGGCCCTCTTCCACGCCCAAACGCTTGACCAGGCTGCCGGCGGCGTAGTTACGCACGACGCATTCAACCGGGATCATGTCGAGCTTCTTGACCAGGCACTCGTTGTCGCCCAGCAGTTTGTCGAATTGGGTCGGAATGCCGGCCGCTTCGAGTTTTTGCATGATGAAGGCGTTGAACTTGTTGTTCACCATGCCTTTGCGATCAAGCTGTTCGATGCGCTTGCCGTCGAACGCCGAGGTGTCGTTGCGAAACAGCAGGATCAGGCGGTTGGCGTCGTCGGTCTTGTATACCGACTTGGCTTTGCCGCGGTAGAGTTCTTCACGTTTTTCCATGATGGGCTCCGCTTGCTAAATGGTGGGCTAGGCGATGTGTCGCCAGTCGAGCCCTGAATCTTGATCGGCCAGTTGCAGCCAGTCCGGGTCGCACCCGAGGGTGTCGACAAAACATTGCCGCGCAAGCGCAGGCAGGTTGTTCTTGCTGCTCAGGTGGGCCAGGACCAGGTGTTGCAAGTCTTGCCAGCCCAACTCATACACCAGGTACGCCGCCTGGTGGTTGTTCAAATGTCCCAGCTCGCCGCCTACCCGCTGCTTGAGAAAGTAGGGGTAATGACCACGTGCCAGCAGGTCGCGGCAGTGGTTGGACTCGATCATCAAGGCATCGAGGTCACGGTAACCGTCCAGCACCTTGGAGCAGTAGGAGCCCAGGTCGGTGAGCACGCCGAAACGCCGCTGACCGCCACTGAATACATACTGCGTCGGTTCCTGGGCGTCGTGCGCTACGGCAACTACGTCGATGCTCAACGCACCGACCTGCAGCGTCTCGCCACCGGCCAGGAAGCCTGCGGGTTCTATGGGTTTGCGCATCCCGCGCAAGGTGCCGCGACTCAGGTACACCGGAAGATTGTAGCGCCGAGACAGCAAACCCACGCCATGCACGTGGTCGGCATGTTCGTGGGTCACCACAATTGCGCTCAGCTGCGAGGGGTGAACCCCCAGGCGCAGCAGGCGCCGCTCGGTTTCTTTTAACGAGAAACCACAATCCACCAGCACATACGTGTCGTCATGTGCGACCAGCGTGCCGTTCCCTTGGCTACCG
>NZ_VBVZ01000154.1 GCF_005863185.1 Pseudomonas edaphica | reverse complement strand
GGCTCTGAATCGTCAACGCCAACCCGGCCTGAGCGGCCAATCGAGCATGGGTTTGTTGCAGAGAGAATGCACTTTGGCGGTTTTCCAGGCGCAAGGTGTCGACCACGCCGGCCATAATCAGCCCCAGCAGGGCGAGGGCCCAAAGGACCATAAGCAACGCAGCCCCACGTTGGCGCTTCATGGGGTCACCTCTGTGGCCAGGCGCAATGCGACGACTTGCGTTGGCCAAAGGGTTCCCCTGTCGGTATCGACTTCGATGCGCACAGCCTGAGGCAGCTTTTGTGGCCACGGCCATTGGTCCAGCCAGCCGGTGGGGTTTTGGTCGGGGTCCAGGCCCTTGTAACTCAAGTGCAGGCCGCTTACTTCCCGCATGAGTATTTGGGTGTCGCCCCAGGGTGGCTGGCCGTCCGCGATGTTCTGGTTGAAACGTATCTGGAGCGTGCCGGAGGTCTCAACGTATTCGAGTATGTACACCTTCATTCCACCGCTCAGTTGGTCAGGCAGAGGGGCAAAAAAACGCATGGAATGCGGTGTGCCTTCAAAGACCTGAGCATCGGTGTTGTAACGCAAGTCCTGGGCCTGTTGGAGTACGCTGCGTAGGAAGCGCTGCGCGGTCCTGACCTGCGTCAGACGATCAGCCTGTTGTTCGCTCAACCCCAGCATACGGTTGCCGGCGATCAGGGCCGAGCCGATCAAGACTATCAACACACCGAGAAAACTCAGTGCTATCAGTACTTCCAGCAGTGTGAACCCCTGGGCATGGCGTCTCATTGCGCCAAGCCTGCCGGGCGCCCAAACGCTCGGAGGGTGACAAACCGCTCTTGCCGGCTGCCCACTTGCAGCAGCAGTTCCAGGCGCGAAAGCGCAATGCTGTCGTTACCGGCAAGCGGTGTTGCGGTCAGACGCCATTGCATGCCGTCGAGCGTGCCCTCCAACAGCGCAATCGGGCTCAACGCTTCGGCGTGTTCGTCGATAATCGACTCTGCCGCCAGGGCCATCTGCGTGACCTGCTTGTCGCGCGCCAAGGCTTGGGTGGCATGCCCCAGCGTGTTGAGCAGCACAGTGAAACCGATACTCAGGACGACAATCGCCGCGAGCAGCTCAAGCAGGGTAAAGCCACGTTGAGACGGGTGTGAGATGTTCATGGTTGATGGATGTCCCGCCAACTGACGCGCCCGGTAAGCCATTCGATATCAATGCGTGACTGCTGTGTGCCGTGCGACACGTACAGGTGTCCGCCGCTGGAGCCACCATTGGGGTAGAAGATGACAATGCCCGTGTGATCATCCGGGCCAGCGGCTGTCGTCAGGCGCAGGTTCGTGTCGCGAGGTAAAAGGTGTATCGGCTGGCCGGGCACCTGATAGCTGTTGTGCACTACATCCAATTGCAGAGATACAGGCTGGCCAGAGGTAATGGCCTGACTGCGGACCTGGCGCAATGCCAGGCTCAGGTCCCGTTTGACCTGGCGCTCCTTGGCGCTTTTGAGTCCCTCGGAGATACTGGAAGCCAGCAGGCCGAAGCCTGCGGCAACAATGACAAGTACCACCAACATCTCCATCAGGGTGAACCCCTGTTGAGCCGGTTTGGCAGTGGGCATGACTATTCCCAATTGCCCAGGTCCTTGCTGTAACCATCGCCACCGGGCTGGCCATCCTGACCGTAAAAAATCAGATCATATGAGCCGTGCTGGCCGGGCTTGCGATAGCCAAACGCATGGCCGAACGGGTCTTTGAGGTCACTGGCCTTGGCGTATGGGCCGTTCCAACGCGTGGCGTTGGCAGGTGCGATATTCAGGTCGGCCAGGTTCTGTGGCGGACTGCCCAGATCAAGTGCGTAACTCTCGATTTTCATCGACAAGCTGGCCAGTTGTGCTTTTCCGGCACCGTACTTGCCTTTGTCGACGTTGCCGCCCACTTGACGTACCACAATGGTGGCAACGATACCGAGCAGAACAATGACTGCGAGCATTTCCAGCAGCGTAAAACCGTTTTGCTGTTTGGGACACGAGCGAGCTTTTTGCATGACGATCTCCGGTTAAATATTACTGGTGAGGCTCATCAGCGGCAGCATGATGGCCAACATGATCACGGCCACTAATGCGGCCATGACCACCGTCAGGCTGGGAACGAGGGCGGCGAGCAAGCGGTCGATGCTGCGCTTGGCTTCATCGTCGAAAATGCTTGCGACTTTGAGCAGCATGGCGTCGAGCCTGCCGGACTCTTCACCCACTTCAATCATCTGGATTCCCAGCTCGGGTAACAGCTGTTCGGCTTCCAGCGCCGACGACAGGCTGCGGCCGTCCTTGACCTTTGCCGTGGCATTTTCAACCGCTGTCCTCATTGCCAGGTTGTTCACCACCTGCTGGCAGATGTCCAGTGCGTGGATCAATGGCACCCCGTGCGTCAGCAAGGTGCCCAAGGTGCGCGCCAGGCGGGCCGTTTCCAGGCGTTTTAACAACCTACCGGCCAGGCGCGATTGCAGCAGGCGCCTGTGCCATTTCAGCCGGTTTGCGGGGCGGCTCATGTAGGTCAGGGTGGCCCAGGCCAATCCCAGGAGGATTGCCAGCAGATGCAGGCCGTAGCGGGCAAGAAACTCGCCCAGGTCAAGAATGATTTGGGTCAGCAGGGGGACCGGAACTCCCAGGTCGTTAAAAATGGGCACGAACTGCGGCACCACGTAGGCCAGCAGCAACACCAGCGAACCCAAGACCCCAACCACCAGGAAGGCCGGGTAAATCAAGGCATTGATCACCTCTGCCCGAATGGCATGCATCCGCTCCAGGTAACGCGCCAGTTGTGCCAGGCTCTCGTCCAGTGCACCGGCGGCTTCGCCGGCATGCACCAGGCTCAGGTACAACGCGCTGAACGGCTGTTGCTCAATGGACATGGCTGCCGAAAGTGTCTGTCCGGATTTGACGCGATCCCGAATGCGTTCGATCAGTTGCTGGGCCAGGGGATCACCGGGCTGGCGAGCCAACAGGCTCAACGACCGTTCCAAGGGTTGGTCGGCTTCCAGCAACGTTGCAAGTTGCTGCGTAAAACGCGTGAGTGCTTCGCGGCTCAGATGCTCTTTGTGCCACCCTTTCGGGCGGACGAAACCAGCGTTGTTGCCGGAGCGCTGTAATTGCAGAATCAGCAACCCACGCTCCTGCAGTTGCACTGCCGCTGATTGCGGATTTTCGGCTTTGAGGATTCCGCTCACGGTTTTGTCGTCTGCATCCAGTGCCTTATATCGATACTGTTCCATGGCTAATCATTGCGCGTTGCGCGCAACACCTCTTCCAGTGAGGTGATACCTGTCAGTGCCTGGCGTAATCCTTCTTCATGCAGGGTGCGCAAGCCGGCGGCACGCGCTGCCTGTTCGAGGGTGGTCGCGTCGGCATGACGCATCAACAGCGAGCGTATCTGTTCGTCCATCACCAGCAACTCGGTAATTGCACTGCGTCCGCGATAGCCTGTACCAGGCGCATCGGCCCGGGGACGATAAAGGCGGATCGGACGCTCATCGGTGTAGCGATCCAAATGGTGGGCGGCAATCAGCTCAGGCGGCGCGACGAAGGCTTCGCGCCACTGGGGGTCAAGTCGACGCACCAGGCGTTGCGCCAGAATGCCGGTGACGGTTGAGGCGATCAGGTAGCGCTCCACGCCCATGTCCAACAGCCGCGTGATGCTGGCTGCGGCACTGTTGGTATGCAGTGTCGACAATACAAGGTGGCCGGTCAGAGACGATTGGATGGCGATCCGACAGGTTTCCAGGTCGCGTATCTCGCCAATCATGATTACGTCGGGATCCTGCCGGACGATCGAGCGCAACACACAGGCAAAGTCCAGGCCGATCGCCGGTTTGACCTGAATCTGATTAACTCCGGCCAGTTGATATTCCACCGGGTCTTCGACAGTGATGATCTTGCGCTCGGTGGTATTGAGCCGAGTCAGTGCGGTGTACAAGGTAGTGGTTTTGCCCGAGCCCGTGGGGCCGGTTACCAACAGAATGCCGTGGGGGCGTTCGAGCAGATCAAGCAGCTGTTGGAGTCGCTGGCCATCGAATCCCAGGCTGGGGAAATCGAAGGTGACTGCCTCCCGGTCCAGCAATCGCATGACCACGGACTCACCGTGGCGGGTAGGTACTGTCGATACCCTCAGGTCCAACTCCTTGCCTTGAATCCTCAGCATCATGCGCCCGTCCTGTGGTAGCCGCCGTTCAGCGATATCCAGGCGTGCCATGATCTTGATCCGCGAGATAACCGCCGCCGAAGAACTGACCGGAGGCGCTTCACCTTCGTGCAGGGTGCCATCAATGCGATAACGGACCTTGAGCTGGTTCTCGAAAGGCTCGATATGAATATCCGAGACCCCAAGCTCCACCGCCCGCTGCAATAGCAGGTTGACCACGCGAATAATCGGCGCTTCGCAGGCCAGGTCTTTGAGGTGTTCAATGTCGTCGTTTTTTTCGCTCCCTTCTTCGAGGTTTTCGATTAGCGCGCCCATGGCTGAGCGGCCTTGGCCGTAGTAACGTTCGATTAGCTGCTCGATTTCACTGCGCACGCCGATCGACACGCGTGCAGAGGCCTGGCAGGCATATTCCAGAGCCTGAATCGGATAATGGCTCACCGGGTTGCAGGCCAGTACATGCAGCCCTGTATCAAAAGGCGGCAGGGGGACCACGCCATAATGTTTGAGAAAACGCGGTGATACCTCTGGCGGGCTGTCTTGCGTGGGCGCAACATCGACACTGCCCAGCAAGGGGACCTCAAGCAGTGTCGACCAGGCGATGGCCAGATCCTGCTCCGAAAGGCGTCCGAGCCGAATCAACAACTCGATGAGCTCGGTTTTTTTGTCATCGGCTTCCAAGTGCCGAGCCTGGGCGACCTCGGCAGCTTTCAGATGCCCGTGGGCCACCAGCCAGTCAATGACCTGTGTGGTCAATGTGAGTGAGTCGGGTGTATTCATCAGCGGTTTTCTGCACCCGTTGTCTGGTGGTGTTTGGTTCTATAAAAACCAGGGTCAATGCTTCAAAGGTTGTGGCGCACTTTCTCCGAAAATTTCCAGACGCAATGCACTGAGCTTCTGTTCGATGGCGATACGTCGCGCTTCGTCTGTGTCGACGGTATCAAGAACCTCATCAATCGCTTTGTCCGAGGCTAATCGATAAGCGTCCAACTGCTGCTGTTGGGCTGCGGTGGGTGGGGCAGGAGGGATATAGTTGCTCTTCATATCCATCCAGATTTTGTAGTCCAATGCCTCTCGTAGCTTGGGATCTGCCTCTATGTAGGGTGTCAGCTGCTGGGCCTGTGCGTAGGCGGTTTCCAAATCTGCACCCGTGCTGATGGCAGCTTTGAGCTCATTGATCGAGCGCTCGGCGATCTGGCTGCGCTGTGCGGGTGAAAGCGTTGCGAATGGTGGTGCTAGCGAAGTGAGTGTTTGGCTCTCGGCCTCTGGCGAAGCAAGAGACACGATCGTGTTTATCGACGGGGTTGAGGCCGTTGTGGGAGTCACCACGGAAACCTGATCCGTCCACTGGCGAACCACAAGCAGGTACGCAACCAGCACGCCACATAGCACTAGAAAAATGGTTTTCATTGTTAAATGACTCCTGGATGGCTGTGCCACTTCATTGAAGCAAGAACTGGGGTTCTTCTATGCCAAAGACCTGTTTGCGTAACGTACTGAGCTTCTCTTCGATAAGCACGTGCTGCGCCTCTTCGCCTTCGGTCGAACTCAGCACTTCGTCGATGATCTGCTCGGACGCTTTGGAATAGATTTCTATCTGTTCACGCTGAGCCGCAGTGGGCGCGGGAGGTGGGGTGTAGTTGTCCTTGAGTTTTCTCCAGACCTGATAGTTCAGAGCTTCCAGAGAGCTGGAGCTCGATTCGATATGCATCGTCAGTTGCTGGGCGTACTCGTAGGCTGCGTGTAAATCAGCCCCTTGAGCTACGACATTTTCGATGGCTTCAATCAAATGCATCGCTGTTTGCTTGCGTTCTGGCTCCGGAAGAGATTCGGCGGTTTGCGAAAAGGCTCCGATACGCTGCGCCAGCGATGATAACGTTTGAGCGTCAATCATAAATGCCTCTGCGAAACTGAAAAATGGCGGGTTCGTTCTTCATTCAAAGAGCGGTTCATAAACGCCACAGGTGTAGAAGTGGGCGTTCTCAGCCGATAAATCACTTGTTCAGGAAGGCTTGATATCCAACAACGGATCTGTTCGGCTGAGCTTGCCTGTTTCGACATGCCCGGCGAGGCGGCGGGAGAAGTTGGTTTCAGTGTTCGTGGCGGTAAGCGTCAAGTCATACCAGCCATCACTGAGGCGCAATAACCATGTGTCGCTGGTGCTGGCCCCGGCTTTGAGCGCATAACTGCGCTCTGGGTCCCCTTTGTAAGCCGCATTGGGTTTCACGGTTACCGTGCAATCCAGCGTTCCCGTATTGACAATTACCAGCTCAATTTTCTGGTCGCTGTAGCGTGTGGTTACTTCAGGGCGAGCCATATGTTTTGCTTGCAGATTATTGCCTGTGAACTACCTGAAAAAACCGTTGGGGCCATGAACTTCAAAGTCGTAACGGCCATCGGGTTTGACTCTGTCGGTGAGACTCACCCGGGTTGCTTGCGCAGTGCTGGGTTGGTTGGTGGCGGCATCAATGTCGTAGCTGGTCACGGTATGGAAGCCCGGCTCACCGACTTCATTGGAGTGAATTTGAAAGACTGCAGCAGAGCGACCGAATGGATTGCTCGGCAGGGCTTTGCCATCATTTTTCAAGTTCAGTATCAGGGCGCCGTTTGAGGCCGCGACACTGACATCGGCGTGCAATTGGTAAGGAACGGCAAGCGCATCACGCTGGCCTTTTTCCTGACCAGGCAATGAGCTAGGTGCGATGTAATAGGGGGATTGACGGTAATACTGTTTCCAGTACGCGTCATCCTGCCGAGCCTTGCTCTGGCTAAGGTTTGTCAGATCCGCCGGGACATCGGTTTTGCGTTGCCCGCTGAAGTCAAACAGAGATGTCAGGTCACCGCAAACTGCGCGGCGCCACGGGGAAATATTCTCTTCCATAACGCCGAAGCGTTTTTCGAGAAATTGCAGGACCGAGGTATGATCGAAGACTTCAGCGCTAACTTTCCCCCCTCGTGACCAGGGAGAGATTGCCAATATCGGTACGCGGAACCCCAGGCCAATGGGTTGTTTGAATTGGTCTTCAATCTCCCCTTCGGTGCTGACCGCTGAACTGCCTGATTGCGTGTCCCAATACGGTATGGGAGGGGAAACATGATCGAAGAAACCATCGCCTTCGTCGTAGTTGACAATAAATACCGTACGGGCCCATATCTTGGGGTTGCTAGTCAAGGCTTCCAGTATTCTGGCGACATAGTTTTCGCCAAAAGATGGGCCCCAATGTGGATGTTCGGAGGCACTGAACGGTGGAACGATCCATGACACCGAAGGTAGGGTTTCGTTTTGCACATCTTCGCGTAACTTGCCTATGCCCCTGGCAATCATGCTTCGCTGCCAAAGGTCTGACTCAGGCGTCTTTTCCAAATTTTTAAAATTTTTAAACCAGGCGAGGGCATTGCAATCGTAATTGTTATCTTCCTGGATATAATTTACCCAACTCCCTTGAAAGGGAAGTGCAAAGAAGTTTGCAATTGATGCTGCGGCCCCCAGTACGATCCCACCGACGATAGGAACATGACGATTTCCCTCGTCCCACGCACCTCTAACAACATCGCCTAACTTAAAAACGTTGCACGACCGATAACCACCTTCTTGGTAGATGCGCCAATTTATATTTTTTTTGCTCAGGCGTTCGGGGTAGGTCATCCAATCAATTGTGTTACCCCCGGGCCCTAAAGGCGAGGCCATGGACCCATCCCCCATGTCGTTGTCGGTATGAACACCTTTACCATTCGCTAAGGGCGAGGCGCGTCCCGTCATATGATAAAGACGATTAGGGTTGGTGGGCCCTAACATGGATTGATGATAAGCCTCGCCCAACGTGAAGGCATCTGCCAGCGCATAATAATATGGAATGTCTACGCGCTTGAAATAGCCCATGGTCGTTGGGAGCTGGACCTCTGCCCACAAGTCGTTGCGACCTCTGTTCCACGCACCATGAAACGGCGACCAGCCGTGGTGTTGACCTGTCGACCACTGGGCACTGAATTTTGTTGTGTCGAAATGAAAGGGCAAGTAATCATTTTTCTTGTCGGACTGGTACATCACCGAGCGACCATCTTTACGCTTGAGCGCTCGAGGATCATTAAATCCGCGAACGCCGTTAAGGTGACCGAAGTAATGATCGAAAGAGCGATTCTCTTGCATCAGAATAACGATGTGGTCCACATCCTCAATCGTACCTTTGCGGACGTCTGGTTCAATGGCCATTGCGCGGCGTATGGTTTCCGGCAGAAGTCCGGAAAGACCCGCCATTGCAGTAAGTTGGGCAGTACCTTTTATAAAGGTGCGGCGATGAAACTTAGGGGCGTCTGTCATGGGTAGGACCCTGCCATGTGCATGGTTTTATATAAGATGGTGAAGTGTTGAGCGTCATTGTTTGTTGATTTATTTTATTGACGGCTTGCCGATATTTTTTTTGAAAGCGACCTTTTTATGTGAAAAAACGACGGCGTGGGCGCTTGGGGCATTCGAGGTTTTATAAGAAAGAAACTGGAATCGGATAATCGACGATCAACCGGAACTCAGCTATATCACCTTCCCCTTGGTCAGCATTTGCGCTGTGCCAAGCTTGGCGAACGCGGAACGATAAATCCTTAGCCGGCCCAGACTGGACTACATACCTGGCCTCAAGGTTGGTTTCATGGTGTCTGCCGTCTGCACCATATAGCGGTGAGCCATTTCTTTTGCGATAGACGCTGTTGCCGTGCAGACCCGTGCCATCAATGTCCCAGCCCTTGATATAACGGCTCATAAAGCTCAAGCCAGGGACGCCATACTCTGCCATTTTAATGTCATAACGAACTTGCGCGGACTTCTCATTGGGACCATTGAAGTCAGAATACTGAATGGAGTTGGCGAGGAGCACTGAGTTACCACTACGGTCATTGTCGCCGACGCCGATATAGTCGAAAGGTGTATCCCCATTGATTTTCTGGAAAGCAACAGTAAGGGTGTGAGCCTTGAGGAAGGCGTAGGCAGCACTCAGGGAAAAAGCCGTATTGTTAATATCGCCTGCTTTGGCTTGGCCGGTGTCGGTAGTGCGGTAAATGTTGCCGCCCAAGGTAATGGACTGACTATCCGCCAATGGAAAAATGTAAGTCAGGTTGGCGTAGTATTGCTTCCAGATGTCTTCAAACTTTGACGCATAAAGCGATGCGATCAGATTCTCGCTGATGGCATATCTGCCACCCGCGTAATCGACTGTCTTGGCGTCGACGTGAGCGTAATACGCCCAAAGATTACCATCTCGATTGGTTTCATCCTGGCTGGTGGACGAGTAAAAATGGCCTGCTTCGACATCAAGGTTATCGATCTCACTGCTCTGCAATTGAAAACCACTGGCCGTTTGCGGGAGCAGGCGAGACCCGCCGACCGCGAATACCGGGCTGGTGTTCGGCTGCAGATCACCGACTTTCAACTCAGTCTTGGAAATACGGACTTTCAGGGCAGCCCCGGCCTTGCCGAAGCTTTCATGGTTCCTACCTCGACTATCAACGCTCAAGTTGCCTGAGCCCGAGTACTTATCTTGACCGTCGAGCTTGAGGCCCAGATAACCAAAAGCATCTATACCGACACCCACGGTGCCCTGCGTGTAGCCAGACTTTAAGGTGCCGTGTAGCCCCTGCGTCCAGTCTTTATCGTCAACGCCACCTGCAGTTTTATTCCGGTTGTAGTAGTAGTTACGAAGGAGTAGGTCGAGCTTGCTGCCCTCTACAAACCCTTTGGCATCCGCTTGATTGCTCACAAAAGGAGCAGCCATACCAACTTGATGATGGGCGGTAGTAGCAACCAACGCGATCATGCTCCACTTCATTATATGTTTCATGATGTGCTCCTTTGGTGATTGAAAAGTGTCATTGCTTCACCTGAAATGATTCTTCGGGAAGTCTTTTTATTGAGACGGATCATCCTTGTTTGTAGTTAACTGCAGTAAAAAGTACTGCAGAAACTTGAGTGCTTGTCACGACTGATTATTCACTACTGAATGTCGGCGGGTTTAACGATCGCCCAGTTCTTGTCCGCCGTCACCGGCAACCCTTCTTTAGCCTGAGCCGCTGCATGCTTGGCAATCATGCCGTTCAATTGCGTCATATACTTGTCCTTGCGGTTGATCCATAGATGGACACCGCCCTTGGCTACGTCAACATCATGGAACAGCATGTAACCGTCGCTGGTGGGGGTGTCGCCAGCCACTAACACAGGTTTTTTCCATTCGTCGATATAGGTCAGGATGGCCGCATGCTTTCCGGCCATCCATGTACCGGGGGTCCAAAGATAGGGAGTCAGTTCCAGGCTGAGGTTTGCGCTCTCGTTGTATTTACCTTCAGTCACCTGTTTACGCGCTGTCGTCAGCTCGCCAGTCTTGCGATCCTTGAGCAACAGCGTTACACCGATCACGTTTTGCGGCTTGACGTTATAGCCGTACTTGGGGTCCGACGCGACCATGCGCACCAGTTCTTCGGAGGCTGCGGTCATCACATAAACGTCGATGCCATTTTCCATCAGCTTGTTGTAAAGCTCGACCTGTCCGGTGAAAATGTTCGGCGGCTGGACTTCTGTATTTTTCACCACGCCGTTTTCAAAGTAGCTGACGGGTACTGGCTTGCCTGAAGCCATCAATTCATCGACGTAGCCCTTAAGCTCCTTGAGGGTGAAGCCTGAAAACACCTGTGCCACCCACGGGTAGCAAACCATGTCGTCGATTTCGCAGAGGCGATAGTAGTAGCTGAACAGGCTTTCCTTGTGTTCGGCAGTATCTTTGAACGGCATCAGTTTCAGCGACGGGTCGAGGGTGTCCCGCGTGATCAGGCCCTTGTTCTCCATATACGGCAACAAGGACTCTTCCAGGTCATACCGGTAACTGGTGTTGTCCATGTCGAATACGGCGTAATTGCCCTTGTTGGCATTCGCAGCGATCATCGTGTCCAGTTGTTTTGCCACGGGGGCCGGCCAATGTTTGAGCTCGGTGGCTGCAATGGCTGGGCTGGCAAGACCCAAACAGAGCACAGCGGCATACAACTTCGGTGCGAGTTTCATCGGCGGATCTCCCTAAGTGAGGTTCAGGAAGTAAACAACGTCCGTGTGAACGTTTTCATTCAAGGACGACCGTTCTCGTCTTGAATCCGCCACAGTCATACGTCTAAGCGTCATTTCATCTTCTAAAAGCGACAAGTTCACGCGGCTGTGATCGTAAGCCTGTAGTGTTCGGCACGATCAGTGCTGAGCGCGGCGAGGACGGTTTGGTCTGAAATTATGCCGATGGTGGTCACGACACGCATCTCCATAACCTGCTGGAAAGCACAAATGCCACCGTAGGCAATGGCAATGCCACTGTGGCTGTTTTAAAAGTTGATCTGACACCCATCTTGAAAAAGAGCGGGGCTATCGGGTTGGATGGTAGAGCGAGTAATCACCAACCCAAGAGGAGTAGCCTCGCTTTTACGTTGTAAATCACCCTATTGTTAAGCACAAGGTGGGTTTGTTCGTTCGTCCATTGGCTTTGGGTAGAATCCAATAGCCTTGCTTAGAATTACCCCTTTTTTGCTCTTGAAACACCCCAAAAACAAGTCCAGAATTGAGTCTTTTCC
>NZ_VBVZ01000153.1 GCF_005863185.1 Pseudomonas edaphica | reverse complement strand
ACTGATGGGTGATGTCCAGGTCTTCCTGGAACTTCTCCCGCCCCTTCTCGGTGTTTTCGCCAAACACGGTGAGGGTGCGTTTGTACTCACCGGCGGTCAGCACTTCAAAGTCGATGTCGTGCTTTTTCAGCAGGCGGTTGACGTTGGGCAACTGCACCACCACACCAATGGAGCCGAGGATGGCAAAGGGTGCGCTGATGATCTTCTCGCCAATGCACGCCATCATGTAGCCGCCGCTGGCCGCAACCTTGTCGATGCACACGGTCAACGGCACGCCGGCCTGACGAATACGCGCCAGCTGCGACGAGGCCAAACCATAGCTGTGCACCATGCCGCCGCCGCTTTCCAGGCGCAGCACCACTTCGTCTTTCGGCGTGGCCAGGCTCAGCAGCGCGGTGATTTCATGGCGCAGGCTCTCGGTGGCCGAGGCCTTGATGTCGCCGTCAAAATCCAGCACAAATACCCGTGACTTGGCCTCGGGTTTCTTCTTGCTGTTCTTCTTTTCGGTCTTGCTTTCGGATTTGCGCAGGGCCTTGAGCTGGTCCTTGTCGAGCAGGCTCGACTCGAGGCGCTCACGCAGGCCTTTGTAGAAATCATTGAGCTTGCTGACCTGCAATTGGCCGGCGGATTTGCGCCGCCCCTTGCTGCGCAACGCGGCGAAACTGATCAGTACCACCAGAATAGCGACCACCAGGGTGACGGTCTTCGCCAGAAAGCTCGCGTATTCGGCCAAAAAATCCATATGTCTCCTTAAAAAAGCACGGCGCCAGGCGCGGATGGCCCCAGCATACCGACGGCACCGCCTTCGGACCAGTGCTCAAACCGCCAGCAGTCGGCCTCTAACGCACTTTTAAAACAAGCGTATGTTTTTTCATTGACAGCTCCCTGCCATCCTCATAACCTCGCCAGACTTTCAACGTACCGGGAAAACGGACGTGGGCAGCATCTATCTGATTCGACATGGCCAGGCCTCCTTCGGTGCAGACGACTATGACGTCCTGTCGCCCGTCGGCGTAGAGCAAGCGCAAGTACTCGGTCGCCACCTGGCCGACCTGGGCCTGACGTTTGACCGCTGCCTGTCTGGCGACCTGCGTCGCCAGCAGCACACTGCCTCCGCCGCATTCGATCAATACCGTGCCCTCGGCCTGTCAGCCCCAACCTTGGAAATCGACCCGGCCTTCAACGAATTCGACGGCGAAGCGATCATCCGCGCCCTGCTCCCCGACCTGCTGACCACCGAGCCTCACGCCTTGGATATCCTGCGCAACGCTGCGCAAAACCGCAGTGAGTTCCAGCGCATTTTCGCCCTGATCATCGAGCGCTGGCTGGCCGGCACCTACGACCCACCCGGTCTGGAAAGCTGGCTGGGTTTCGTGGAACGTGTGCAGGGCGGCCTGCAACGCATCCTGGAAGCAGCCGAGAACACCGACAAGATCGCCGTGTTTACTTCCGGCGGCACCATTACCGCCCTGCTCCACCTGATTACCCGAATGCCTGCCGCACAGGCCTTTGAACTGAACTGGCAAATTGTTAACACCTCGCTCAACCAGCTTAAATTCCGTGGTCGCGAGGTGGCACTGGCTTCCTTCAACAGTCATACCCACTTGCAACTGTTGAAGGCGCCGCAGCTCATCACATTCCGATGAATTGCGGCCAACCGTGACCCCAAGGTCACTGGACTCTACCTTAAAGGATCGAAACCATGACTGACGTAGCCAAAGCTGTAGAAGCAATGAAAGCCAAATTCAACCCAGGCGCTGCCGACGGCCTGGACCTGGTGTTCGGTTTCCGTATCGACGACACCCAGAACTTCTCGCTGGTGGTCAAGAACAACACCTGCGAACTGCTGGAAGGCGAAAACCCTGACGCCCAGGTTACCCTGGTGACCGACGGCGAAACCATGGAAGGCATCGTCAGCGGCGATACCGACGGCATGCAGGCGTTCATGAGCGGCAAACTGCGCACTGAAGGCGACATGATGCTGGCCATGAAACTGAGCGATCTGTTCCCGGCCTGATAACGCCGTGCTCAAAAAAATCCCGCCTTCCGGCGGGATTTTTCGTTCAGCCAGCCTCCCGGTCAGCGGGTGTTGGCGTTATCCATTTCTTCGAACGTGTCCATGTACGCAGGGTCATTACCATCGTTTTCACGAATCACACGCCCTTCATACTCGGCGGTGATTTCACCGGTATTGACGTCAAGCCCAACCACGATCACCAGCTTGTATTTGCCCACTTGCAAGTACATGTCATAGAGGTCCCGGGGTTCATCAGGTGCCATAAAAAAGCTGTAGCTATAACGTACGCGCTTGGTTAACACGGGCCACTGTGCTTCAAACGTGCGGGAATCGAAGGATGGGAGCACATCGCTGATTCCACGCAGCGCGGCCCCGACCAGTTGGTCATTGTCCTTGGCTTTGAAGACCACCGGATGAGTGCGAGTCATCGACCGCATAGGGTTGGGAACAATATCCGTTTCAAGGCGGTACATGCCGCTGCTGAACCACTTTGTTGCATCGAAGGTGTCGTCACCTTTCTCGCATTCGCGGCAATGCATCATCAGCGGGGCCGCGGCGCTTTCTCGGGAATACAGTGAAGTCATGAACACACCGCAGGTGAGCAGCAATACCCCCAATAGGCCTGCACTGCCAACCCGCGCGATAACATTCGCCATCGTCTACATCCTTGTCTGAAGGGGCGGCGAATTTACCTGATTCAGACCTCTTGGTGGCGGGATTTTTTTGCCTGCCATTTCACAAGCGATGTAGTTTTAATGTGGGAGCTGGCTTGCCTGCGATAGCCATAGGTATCTACACAACTTTTGAAGGCAGCCAATTTCTCCTGTGGCGAGCAGGCTTGCAACAGACTCCGTGTTAACCGGTTGTGTAGATACCTATGCTGCGATAGCGGTGGGTCAGCCCACCCGTGTGTGGCTGATGGCAAGCCAGCTCCCACAGAAAAGTGAATCAGTGGTGCGGCTTAGCTTTTCGGCTGCAGCAACAACGCCACCAACGCACTCCACCCGGTCTGATGCGACGCCCCCAACCCACGCCCGGTTTCGCCGTGGAAATACTCATGGAACAACACCAGATCGCGACTGGCCGGGTCTGCTTCCAATTGCGCATAGCCCGCCATCGACGGGCGCAGGCCATCTTCATCGCGCAAAAACAAGCGGGTCAAACGTTGGCTGAGGCTGTCGGCCACTTCTTCAAGGGACGCCAGATAACTACTGCCCGTCGGGTACTCCACCGAGAAGTTATCCGCGTAGTAGCGGTGAAACTCGCGCAGCGACTCGATCAGCATGTAGTTCACCGGCATCCACAGCGGCCCGCGCCAATTGGAGTTGCCGCCGTATAAACGTGAGTCGGACTCGCCGGGCTGGTAGCGCGCGCACAGGGTGTCGCCGTTCATCTTCAGCGCCAGCGGCTGCTCGGCGAAGGCCTTGGATAACGAGCGCACGCCAAACGTCGACAAAAACTCCTGGTCATCGAGCATGCGCCGCAGCAGGTCCTTGGTGCGTTCGCCGCGTAGCAAGGCGAGCAACAGGCGGTTGCCCTGCCCCGGTTCGTTCCAGCGCGACACCAGCTTGGCGAGGTCAGGCCGGTGTTTCATGAAGCCCAGCAGCCGCTCACGCAAGCCTTGCAGGCCTTCGTGCTCGCGTTGCTCCAGCACCAACACGGCAAACAACGGCATCAGGCCGACGATGGAGCGCAGGCGCACCGGCTCGCTCTGGCCGTCCGGGCGGTGCAGCACATCGTAGAAGAACTGGTCCTGCTCATCCCACAAGCCTTCGGCGCTGTCATCGACACGGTTGATCGCACCGGCGATGTACAGGAAGTGCTCGAAAAACTTCACCGCGATATCCACGTACACCCCATTGCGCTTGGCCAGCTCCAGGCCGATGCGCATCAGGTCCAGGGCATAGGCGGCGACCCACGCGGTGCCGTCGGCCTGATCCAGCTGGTAGCCGGGCGGCAAGGTGGCCGAGCGGTCGAACAAGGCGATGTTGTCCAGGCCCAGGAAGCCGCCCTGAAACAGGTTGCGGCCCTCGGCGTCCTTACGGTTGACCCACCAGGAAAAATTCAGCAGCAGCTTGTGGAAAATCCGCTCGAGGAAATCCATGTCACCCACGCCGGTCAGCGCCTTGTCCTGCTGATACACGCGCCAACTGGCCCAGGCATGCACCGGCGGGTTGGCGTCGTCGAAACGCCATTCATACGCCGGCAGCTGGCCATTGGGGTGCATAAAACGGTCTTTGACCAGCAACAACAGCTGTTGCTTGGCATACCCCGGATCAATCAGCGCCATCGCTACGGCCTGGAAGCCCTGGTCCCAGGAGGCGTACCACGGGTACTCCCAGGTGTCGGGCATGGACAGGATGTCGAAGTTCGACAAGTGCCGCCAATGGGTATTGCGGATGTGCAGGCGCTCGGGCGGCGGCGCGGGTTGGGCCGGGTCGCCGTCGAGCCACTGGTTTACATCAAAGTAGTAGAGCTGCTTGGACCACAGTAACCCGGCCAGGGCCTGACGCTGCACATTGCGCGCGTCAGCATCGGCAATGCCTTGCTGCAGGGCGGCGTAGAAGTCGTCCGCCTCTTGGCGGCGCAGCTCGAACAGCTTGCGTGCATTGACCTCGGGCGCGTCCACCGGCGCAAATCGCAGGTAAAGGGCTTTGCTCTCCTGGCCCGCCAGTTCGAGGCTGAAACGCGCGGCGACCTTGGTGCCCGTGTCGCGGCGAATTGCCGAGTCTGCGCCGCCCACCACGTAGTCGTTGATGCCATCCTTGAACGGCACCGGCGCCGGTTGCCCATCGAGCTTGGGGAAGTTGCTTTCGTTTTCGCAGAACAGCCACTCCAGGCCGTCCTGGCCCCAGGCGCTGAGGTGGCGGTCGGTCAGCTCATGATGCCGGGCCAGCACCCGCTCACCGTCCAGGCGCAATTGCGGCTTGGGCGCGTCCAGGGTCCAGCTCCAGTCATTGCGCGCCCACAGTTGGGGCAGCACCTGCACCCGCGTCGGCTGGTCCGCGCGGTTGTGCACGGTGACGCGCATGAAAATATCGTCAGGCTGATGCTTGGCGTATTCGACCGTTACATCACAGTAGCGGTTGTCTTCAAATACGCCGGTGTCGAGCACTTCGTACTCGGCATCCTCAAGCCCACGGCGGGCGTTTTCGGCGATCAGGTCGGCATAGGGAAAAGGCGCATGCGGGTATTTGTAGAGCATGCGCATATAGGCATGGCTGGGCACACCGTCGACAAAAAAGTACAGCTCCTTGACGTCTTCCCCGTGGTTGCCCTCGGCGTTGTTGAGGCCGAACAGGCGCTCCTTGAGGATGCTGTCACGCTCGTTCCACAGCGCCAGGCCCAGGCACCAGCGCTGCGCCTTGTCGCTGAAACCCGCCAGGCCGTCCTCGCCCCAACGGTAGGCGCGGCTGCGGGCGTGTTCGTGGGGGAAGTAGGCCCAGGCATCGCCGTCGGCGCTGTAGTCTTCGCGCACTGTGCCCCATTGGCGTTCACTCAGGTACGGGCCCCACTCGCGCCAGCGCTCGGCGTCTTCGGCGGCCAGGCGCTGGCCTTCAAGGGTTGCAAGGATGTTGGTTGCGGGCGTGGCCGTCATTGGGTCCTCCATCACTGACACAGTGGGGGCAGTGTAAAACCCATCCGTGCGCGGATGCACATGAAGTCGTGTTCGCGCGCGCAAAAAAAGAGGCCGCTGACTAGGCGGCCTCCGTTTGTGGCGGCGCGAGCTTAGAAGATCGCGTAGGTGTAGTTGAAGATCAGGCGCGTCTGGTCCTGGTCCGCAGTGCCGGTGTTGTGACCTTTGTAAGTACCGGTACGGAAGGTGGTGCCGAAGCCTTTGAGCGGGCCTTGCTGCACCACGTAATCCAGGCGGAAGTCGGTTTCGTTTTCTTTCTGATCCGCCCCACCGGCCACTTTGGACTTGATGCCCGTGCCGTCCAGGTACGCCACGGAGGCTTTCAGGCCTGGTACAAAGGCCTTGAAGTCATAGGAGTACTGGCCAAAATTGACCTGCTCGCCCGCACGGGAGAACTGGCCCACCACGGCGTCGGTGAACAAGTAGAAGTCGCTGCCGCCCGCGCCTTGTGCGTTTGGATCAGCGATGCTGCCCTGGTTGACCCAGACGAAGCCGCCGTCATCGCTCACACCGATGTGACCGAGCATCAGGCTGCTGCCACCCAACTGGTAAGTGAACGCGGCGCTGTAGGTTTTGTTGTCCACTTCACCGGCGTGCTTGGCGTAGCCGCCGTTGTTGTTGAACTGGTAGCCGGCGTCACCGTTTTTGCCGTCGCTGGTGCTGTCGAAGTAACGCAGGTCAGTCTTGAACGATTGGTCATTGCCCAATGGCAGCACGTGAACCAGGCCGAAGTAGTTCTGTTTGTAGAAGTCCTGCAGGTCGGCGTAGTAGTACTGCAACGTCAGGTTTTTAGCGATGGCGTTGTCGGACGAGCCAAACGGCTTGTAGTCCACACCGCCGAACTTGAAGCTGTCGCTGTCGCGGGTACCGCCGGCAACGCTCAAGCCCGTGGAGTTGCTGGAAGCACGGCCTTCGGCACGGTTGAGCTCACCACCGGTGAAGGTCACGTTGGGGATGTCGTTGGAGGTCAGGATGCCGCCGTCGAAGGTCTGCGGCGCCACACGGCTGTCGTTGGAAACCAGAATAGGCAACACCGGGGCCAAACCGCCACCGACGTGCAACTCGGTCTGGGAAATACGGAATTTCACGTTACCCGCAGCGCGACTGAAACTGTCGGCGGGTTCAGTGCCGTTGTTTTTGGTCGGGAAGAAGCTGTTGCCGTTACCCGCCAGGCCCGGGCCTGCGGCGTGGCCGTCGCCACCGTCCAGACGCAAGGCGCCGAACGCCATCACGTCAAAACCGACGCCAAGGGTGCCTTGGGTGTAGCCGGATTTGTAGTCAAAACGCAGCAAAGTCGCGGCTTCGCGCAGATCGTTGTTGGTGCCCGAACGGTTGTCGGCGCTGTAGTACATGGTCCGCGAACTGACAGCCGCATGGCTGTCTTCAAGGAAACCGCTGTGACCCGTGCCCGTGCCCAGAGAACCGAGCCCGAAGTCATCAGCGCACGCTTGTTGCGCGAGCAACGCTGCGGTGATGGATAACGCCAGTGTAGAAATTTTCATGTGTAACGGCCCCTAAACATTTTTTTATGTGCGTTGTGTGCAAACGGCGTTTTCATCCCTACAAACGTAACGATTGTTTCATGAGGACCGGGGCGCGCCTCGTGAAGAATTAGTTAGGAAAGTACCCGTGAAAATGAAATTTTCTGGCGCCGATTTTTGTCATATTCATGTCATTTCATTCATTTGCAGAATGAAGTCCTGAGGATTCTTCGTTTGCCAGCCCCCTTAAAGCCCAACAGAATCCAGAGAAAGGCCGCACCCTCACCACCGTGTTCAGGAATTTTTCTATGCCAAGTGCCGCGTATGTCAGCCCCGACGAGATTCGCAAAGACTTTTCCAGGGCCATGTCCGACATGTACCGAGATGAAGTTCCGCTTTATGGCGCACTGATGGAGCTGGTGGCCGAGACCAACACGCGGGTTTTGGACAGTGATTCCGGCCTGGCCAAACAACTGCAGCGCACCGGTGAAATGGAGCGCCTGGCCATGGAACGCCACGGCGCCATCCGCCTGGGCACCGCCCATGAGCTGGCCACCATCGGCCGTCTGTTTGCGGTGATGGGCATGCAGCCGGTGGGCTATTACGACCTCACACCCGCCGGTGTGCCGGTGCATTCCACCGCCTTTCGCGCCGTGCATGAACAGGCGCTGCAGGCCAGCCCGTTCCGCGTCTTTACGTCCTTGCTACGCCTGGAGCTGATCGAAAACCTCGAGCTGCGCGCCTTCGCCGAAAGCGCCCTGGCCAAACGCTCGATTTTCACCCCTGGCGCCTTGGCGCTGATCGAGCAAGCCGAACGCGACGGTGGCCTTAACGCGGCGGATGCCCAAGCGTTTATCCGCGAGGCCCTGGAAACCTTTCGCTGGCACCACACCGCCACCGTGACCGGCGCCCAGTACCAGCAACTGAGCGACCAGCATCGCCTGATCGCCGACGTGGTGGCGTTCAAAGGTCCGCACATCAATCACCTGACGCCACGTACCCTGGACATCGACCAGGTGCAGGCCGCGATGCCCGGCAAAGGCATCACGCCCAAAGCCGTGATCGAAGGCCCGCCACGTCGCCAGTGCCCGATCCTGCTGCGCCAGACCAGCTTCAAGGCGCTCGACGAACCCATCGCGTTTACCGACGCAAAAGGCAGCCACAGCGCGCGTTTCGGCGAAATAGAACAACGGGGTGTGGCGTTGACGCCAAAGGGTCGCGCCCTGTACGACCAGTTGCTGAACGCAGCGCGCGACGAACTGGGCGCCTTCCCGAATGAGGGCAACGCTGCACGTTACGTCGAATTGATGGCGCAACACTTCCAGGCCTTCCCCGATAACCACGCGCAGATGCGTGAACAGGAACTGGCGTATTTCCGCTACTTCGTGACCGAGCAAGGCTTGGCGGCACGCGGCCAGGCCGGTCAGCCGCAAACGTTGGAGGCCTTGATGGCGGCCGGGCACGTGGCGGTGGAGCCTTTGGTGTATGAGGATTTTCTGCCGGTGAGTGCGGCGGGGATTTTCCAGTCGAACCTGGGCGATGCGGCGCAAAGTCACTACACAGCCCATTCGAACCAGGCTCAATTCGAGCAGGCGCTGGGCCGCCGGACGATTGATGAATTGAAGCTGTATGCCGAGACGCAGCAGCGCTCCATGGATGAATGCATCCAGGCGCTGCGTGCATGAAATAGGATGCCCGCCCGGCTCAGCAGCGCAATCCTTGCGCCGCAACAGTCCCCAGAGCCGGGTGGACGGCCGGCATCATAAGCAGTGAAACGCCGGCTGTCGCTCAGACAATTCTGAACAAATATGTCCGCGTCCTGTAGGACGTTTTATTGCAGCAAGTCCCTGATCTCGTCTTTAACCAACAGGCGCTTATCCTTCAGCTTCTTCAACGCCTCATCACTACCGGATGCCTTTTCGGCGCTCACCACCTGCTCATCGACGGTGTTGTACTTATCAAACAGCGCGTTCAAATGGGGATTTTTCGCCCGACGCCCGTCGACCTCTTCCTTGCTCAAACCCAAATCCTGATACAGGTCGTGTTTCACTGGCATGGAGTACCTCCGCAAGTTGATCAATGGCCTACGCCTTGAAACTAGCCCATTCCAAGGGGTCTTGTCATGTCTTGGGTCAAGGCGGTCCCGTTCGTCGTAATGCGCATGATGGGATCAAACCTTTGCCGTGCCCTGCCCTCCACTGTAGATCGCCACCCGAGGGAGAACGGTTTCATGACTCACGCTGCCACTGCTGTCGACACCCAATGCATCAACACCATTCGCACCCTGGCCATGGATGCCGTGCAAAAGGCCAACTCCGGCCACCCCGGCACGCCCATGGGCCTGGCTCCGGTGGGCTACACGCTGTGGAGCCGCTTCCTGCGTTACCACCCCGAACATCCGGATTGGCCTAACCGCGACCGCTTTGTCTTGTCGGTGGGGCACGCCTCGATGCTGTTGTATTCGCTGCTGCACCTGGCCGGTGTGGTCGAGATTGATGCCCACGGCAAGCGCTCCGGCCAGCCGGCGATCAGCCTGGACGACATCAAGCAATTCCGGCAGATGAGCTCCAAGACCCCCGGCCACCCCGAGTACCGCATGACCACCGGCGTGGAAACCACTACCGGCCCGCTGGGCCAGGGCTGCGCCAACAGCGTCGGGATGGCCATGGCCGAACGCTGGCTGGGCAAACGCTTTAACCGCGACGGCCAGGTGCTGTTCGACTACAACGTCTACACCCTGTGCGGTGATGGCGACATGATGGAAGGCATCAGCAGCGAAGCGGCGTCGATGGCCGGGCACTTAAAGCTCGATAACCTGTGCTGGATCTACGACAACAACACCATCAGCATCGAAGGCCACACCGAGCTGGCGTTCAGCGAAGACGTGATCAAGCGCTTCCAGGCCTATGGCTGGCACACCTTGCACGTCACCGATGCCAACGACCTGCAAGCCCTGAGCGCAGCGCTGGAAACCTTCCAGGCCAACACCGGCGCGCCAACCCTGATTGTGGTCGACAGCGTGATCGGCTACGGCTCACCACACAAACACAACACCGCCGCCGCCCATGGCGAGCCATTGGGCGAGGAAGAAATCCGCCTGACCAAAGAGGCCTACGGCTGGCCGCAGGATTCCAGCTTCCTGGTGCCCGACGACGCCCGCACGGTGCTGCGCGATGCGCTGCTGGAACGCAGCCAGCCGCTGTATGAAACCTGGCAGCAACACCTGGCGCAGCTGGAGCAGTACGAACCGGAACTGGCCGATGAATTGCGCCGCATACGCGCCGGCGAAATGCCGGAGCATTGGCAGGACGAACTGCCCCACTTCGACACCGACGCCAAGGGCATCGCCAGCCGCGCCGCCGGCGGCGAGGTGCTGAATGCCTTCGCACAACAAATCCCCTGGCTGCTGGGCGGCTCGGCGGACTTGTCGCCATCGACCAAGACCAACCTCACCTTCGACGGCGCCGGGCGTTTCAGTGCCGATGACTACAGCGGGCGCAACCTGCACTTCGGCATCCGCGAGCACGCCATGGGCGCGATTGCCAATGGCATGGCGCTGTCCTACCTGCGGCCGTACACCTCGACCTTCCTGGTGTTCAGCGACTACATGAAACCGCCGATCCGCCTGGCGGCAATCATGGAATTGCCAGTGGTGTTCGTATTTACCCATGACTCGATTGGCGTGGGTGAAGACGGCCCGACGCACCAGCCCGTCGAGCACCTGACACAACTGCGCGCCACGCCGGGGTTGCTCACCTTGCGCCCCGGCGATGCCAACGAGACGTTGGAGCTGTGGAAGGTGGCCCTGGCACAAACCCATCGGCCGAGCTGCGTGGTGTTGTCGCGCCAGGCGTTGCCGACCTTGGATCGCACAAAATATGCGGCGGCGTCCGGAGCGGCCAAAGGCGCTTATGTGTTGGCGGGTGCCGATAAGCCTGAGGTGCTGCTGTTGGCGACCGGCAGTGAAGTGAGCCTTGTGGTGGTGGCTTATGAGCAGTTGAAAGCTGAGGGCATTGCCGCTCAGGTGGTGTCGATGCCCAGCTGGGAATTGTTTGAAGACCAGGATCAGGCGTATCGCGACAGTGTCTTGCCACCCGCGGTAAAAGCCCGTGTGGTGGTGGAACAGGCAGGCCCGCTGGGTTGGGACCGCTATGTTGGGCAGACTGGCGCTAAAGTGGTGATGAACAGTTTTGGCGCGTCGGCGCCGTTGGCCAAGTTGCAGGAAAAGTTCGGGTTTACGGTGGAGAATGTGGTGAAGCAGGCCAAGGAGCAGATTCGACTGACTGGGCGTTGAGGGGGCATATCCGTTATTTAGGTAACGGCGGCGTATGGTTCCGCTCTTACAGCGGCTCACTTTTGCAAGGACCGGAATGCCGGCCCAGTCAAAAGTAACCAAAAGGTCCTCGCCCCAACACTCGGTGCCTCGCTGTGGCTCGGCATGCCCGCAATCCGCCAGTGATTTGGGGGGGCGATTTCAGATCAAGATCAAAAGCGCAGATCAAAAGACCGCTGACTTCGTCATCGAAAAGAATGTAAGAGCCGGAGCAACAGCAACAGCAGAGCCATACTCGGTCAAAGGTGGGAGCTGGCTTGCCTGCTATGGCATCAACTCTGTGTGCCTGATATACCGAGGTGTCTGCATTGCA
>NZ_VBVZ01000152.1 GCF_005863185.1 Pseudomonas edaphica | reverse complement strand
ATCGCACCGGGACGCAAGACCGATCCGGGCCCGGCTTTTGATTGGACGCGCTTTCGCAGCGCCCTGCAGGATGGAGGACACGCACGATGAGTTTCCTGGTGTTGGTGCTGGCGGTGTGGATCGAGAAGTTCTCGGCCCTGCGTCGGCGGTTGCAACGTGACGGCGGATGGCTGCGCGAGCTGGCCAAGCTGGAGTCGAGCCCGCGCATGGGCAAGCAGCCTTGGCTGATCCTGGTACTGCTGGTGTTGTTGCCGGTGGCCGTGCTGGGGTTGTTGCTGTTGGTGCTGGAGCCCGTGGCTTATGGTCTGTTGGCGCTGCCGGTGCATTTGCTGGTGGTGATCTACAGCCTGGGGCGCGGCGACCTGCTGGGCGAGCTGGGGCCGTTTCGCGACGCCTGGCGGCGCGGCGACCTGCAAGCTGCCGAGCACGTCGCCGAGCGCGACCTGAAGGTGGCCGCCGACAGTGGCGAGCAACTGTTGGAGCGGGTTCAAGGCCATTTGCTGTGGCAGGCCTACCAAAGCTTTTTTGCGGTGATTTTCTGGTATTTCCTGCTTGGCCCGGTCGCGGCCCTGGCTTATCGCCTGTTGGCATTGGCCAGCGAGAACAGCCAGAACCCGCTGGTCGCCGAACGCGCCGGGCAATTGCGTCACGCATTTGATTGGCTGCCGGTGCGTCTGTTGGCGGCCAGCTTTGCCCTGGTGGGTAACTTTGTCGCGGTCAGCCGGGTGATGCTGCATGAGCTGTTGAGCTGGGACATCAGCGCTGCGCAACTGATGGAAAAAGTTGGCTTGGTGGCGGCTGAAATTCCACCACCGGTGGTGGGGGCCGATGGCATCAACAGCCTGGATCGTCTGTGGGAACTGCTGCTGCGGGCTGCGGTGCTGTGGTATGCGGGGTTTGCGATTTGGACGGTGTTGCCTTAGCTCCGTACGGTCAAAATGTGGGAGCTGGCTTGCCTGCGATGGCGGCTTGTGGGTGTACATATCCATTGCTGCGGTAACGGCTGCTTAGGGTTCCGCCCTTACGGCGGGTCACTTTTGTAAAGACACAAAAGTAACCAAAAGGTCTTCGCCCCAACACTCGGTGCCTCGCTATGGCTCGGCATGCCCGCAATCCGCCAGTGATTTGGGGGGCCGCCGCGATGGGCCATCCTTGGCCCAGCGCGGCTAAACCGGCATCCCTGCCGGTTTACCCCCCAAATCACTGTCAGATTCCGGCCATCGTGTTTGACGGGGCGATTTCAGATCAAGATCAAGATCAAAAGCGTAGATCAAAAGACCGCTGACTTCGTCATCGAAAAGGATGTAAGGGCCAGAGCAACAGCAACAGCAACAGCAACAGCAGAGTCATACTCGGTCAACTGTGGGAGCTGGCTTGCCTGCGATGGCATCAACTCGGTATGCCTGATACACCAAGGTGCCTGCATCCCCACATTGGGTCTGTGGTGAATTTCCAAGCCGTTAACCTTACGTTACAAAACTCCCTTTCAAATTGAGCTATACAGTCAGAGCGCCAAATAGTGGCTATCTGCCGCCGCCCTGCGCCTCAATAAAAATAAGAAAGGGAGCTCACCCGTGAAGCGCTTGCTCTATCCCGCTGTCGCCCTGATGAACCGCCTGAGTTTTGGCATGAAGTTCAGCCTGATCAGCGTGCTGTTCCTGCTGCCGATGCTGGCGACCAACTATTTTCTGGTGCGTGACTCCTGGTCGCAATTCCAGGGCACCCGCATTGAACTGCAAAGCCTCGATTTGCTCGGCAGCAGCCTGGCCCTGCGGCGCGATCTGGAGACCCTGAACAATCAGGTGCAGATCAACGCGGTGCTGGGGCAATCAGGTAAGGCCGGCGACCTCGAAGGCAAGATCAGTACCCTTGAGCAGAGCGTACTGAGCCGCCTGCAAAGCCTCAACGCCATGACCGTCGACCCTGAGCAAGCCAGCGCCTTCGAGGGCAAACGCGACGAGTTAATCGCCGCCTTCAAGGCTCAGCAGCAAGAAACCTCGCTGCTGAGCAAAAGCGCGCTGATCGGCAAATTACTCAACAAGGCGCAGATGTTGAGCCAGATCATCGCCAGCCAGTCCGGCTTGAGCCGCGACCCTCAGAGTGATTTGCGCCAGCTCAGTGAGCTGCTCACCAGCGTCACCGCGCAAGTCACCCAAACCCTCGGCGAGGGGCGGGCCATGGGCGCGTACTCCCTCGGCCAGGGCTTTCTCAATTCATCCTCCAGCACGCGCTTTGACGAACTGTTGCAACAGTTGGAAAAACTCCAGGCTGAATACGCCTTGAAGCTGCAGGATGCCCTGGGCGCCAGTACCGCCGCGCACACGGCGCTCGACAGCTTGGCCCAGGCCAGCAGTGCCAGCCTCAAACAAGGCAGCGAGTTGTTTGAAGAGCAGGTCGTCATGGCGCAAACCCTCGACGCGCCGTGGCAGGGGTTCTACGAAGATGTCAGCCGACTGATGGCCCAGACCTACCAGCTCAATGACACCACCCTGAGGTTCCTTGAGCAGCAACTGCAGCAGCGCCTGGCGCAAAACCGCACGCACATGGTGGTGCTGGTGTGTGCCCTGGTGGCGGTGTTCTTGCTGATCTTCTATTTGTATGCAGGCTTCTATGCCTCCACGCGCACCACCTTGCGCCGACTGGGCGCGATGATGGACAAGGTGGCGGCCGGCGACATGACCGTCACGTTTGTGGCCCACAGTCGCGATGAACTGGGCGACCTGGGCCAAGTGTTCAACGGCACTGTGGCCAAGATCCACGACTTGATCGAACGCGTGGGGCACACCGTTAGCCAGGTCGAGCTGCAAGCCGGCCAGGTGCAGGCCGTGTCTTCGCAAAGCAATCAGGCGGTGTCCGGCCAGCGCAGCCAGATTGAACAGGTGGCGACGGCGATGAACCAGATGTCTTCCACCGCCCAGGAAGTGGCACGCAGCGCGGCCGCGGCGGTCAATAGCGCCCAAAGCGTCAACCACGAAACCGTCACCGGCCGTGGCCTGGTGCAATCCCAGCAGGGCAGCATTGCGCGCCTGGCGTCGGAGATTGATGAATCGGTGCGGGTGATCAATCAACTGGCCGCCGACAGCCAGTCCATCAGCAGCGTGCTGGAAGTGATCAAAAGCATCGCCGAGCAAACCAACCTGCTGGCGCTCAATGCGGCGATCGAGGCGGCGCGCGCCGGTGAGCAGGGGCGTGGTTTTGCGGTGGTGGCCGATGAGGTGCGCACCCTGGCCCGGCGCACGCAGCATTCCACCGAAGAAATCGAACAGATGATCAGCCGTTTGCACAGCGGTGTAGGCGCAGCGGTGAAGGCCATGGGCACCAGCCATACCATGGCCGATGGTACCGTGGCTCAGTCGGAAAAGGTCCAGCAGGCCCTGGAAAATATCCTTGGCGCCGTGGGCATGATCGTCGATCAGAACCAGCAGATCGCCGCCGCCGTCGAGCAGCAAACCGCAGTCGCGCAGGATATCGACCAAAACATCGTCGAAATCAATCGAGCCGGCGAACATGCGGCCCAGGGCGCGCAGCAGACCGAGGCCGCCAGCCGGCAGCTGTCGTTGCAGGTCATTGAACTGAAGCACTTGATCGGGGCGTTTCGTGTGTAAGACCTGCGCGTAGGAATAGGCTTGATGGTTTGTGGTGCCTGTCCTTATTTTTCGGTGTGCCTGTTTTGATCATGTGATTGGGTGAGAATTTGTTTCACCCAATCCGGGTACTCGGGAGGCAACGCGATGACGGCGGTTATCGGCATCAAAGGGCACTGCGCCCATTGCGACATCACCTTCGAACTCAAGCCCTGGCAATTGAACGCCATTGCCATCCGTGAGCCGTTTGATTGCCCGTATTGTCAGCGGGTCCTGGAGTTGAACTGCCCCAGGCAACTGCGCCAGTTCAAATCCTTGGACCACTGGGCCATGGTGCACCCCAGCATGATGGTACTGACCAGCGCGGTGCTGATCGTGGCGATGGTGGCCGAGTGGCTCGGCCTGATCAGTATGGTCGGGCAGCTCAACGTTTCATTGATAGTGGTACTTATGCACTTTCTGACACTGCGTTACGTGCGCCACCGGCAGCGACTGACCTTGGATTTGCAGGTGGTCAACGTGCTACCAGTTGAACAGCTCGCACGCGTTGCGTGTGCTCGTTTCGGCCAGCACTGAAGGGCTGATGCCCATGCGTTCGGCCAAGGCGTCGCAGATAGCCGGCAGATGTTGCGGGCTGTTGCGCTGGCCGGGGTACATGGCCGGCGCCATGTCCGGCGAATCGGTTTCCAGCACCAGCGCCTCAAGCGGCAGCTGGGTCAGCACCTTGTGCATACGCAGCGCCTGGGGCCAAGTGGCCGCGCCGCCCAGGCCCAGTTTAAAGCCGAGTTTGATGTATTCGCGGGCCTCCTCAACGCTGCCGGCAAACGCATGAATGATGCCGCCGCGCGGCAGGCGGATGCGTTTGAGGGTGGCGATCACTGCCGCGTGGCTGCGGCGCACGTGCAGCAGGGCTGGAAGCTGGAAATCCACAGCCAGTTTCAGCTGCGCTTCAAACAGGCTTTGCTGACGTTCGCGGTCCAACTGTTCGAGGAAGTAATCCAGCCCGATCTCACCGACGGCGCACAGTTGCCGATGGCCCTGTAGACGGGTCAGCCAATCACCCAACTCGATCAGGTCGGCGGGGCGATGATCCTCCAGATACACCGGGTGCAGGCCGAAGGCGGCAAATAAACTTTCATCGTCCTGCACCAGATCCCACAGCCGTTGCCAGTTCTGCTGATACACACCCAGCACCACCATGCGCTGCACGCCGAGTTGGCGGCTGTGGGCGAGGACTGCCCGGCGATCCGTGTCGAAATCCGGGAAGTCCAGGTGGGTGTGGGTGTCGATCAGCTCCACGCTCAAGCCTCGTGAATGCGCTGCTTGAAGGTCCGGCCGATGGCATGCACGCCGGGCTCATACTGTTCTTCTTCGATGGCCGCCAGGGCCAGGCGCAGGGCGGTGTCGGCGATCAGTTGATGTTGCTGGGCCATGGCGTTGACCGGCAAGGGCAGGAAGTCGAGCAGTTGGGTGTCGCCGAACGTGCCCAGGCGCAACGGCCGGGACTTGAGCGGGAAGTCATGCAACGCGTCGAACACACCTTGCAGCAGCACGTAGGAAGTCGTCACCAGCGCGTCAGGCAAATGCCCCAGGCGTTGCAGGAGTTCTTCCATCAGTTGGCGGCCACAGTCACGGCTGAAGGCTTCACCCTGCTCGATCAGCACGTCGCCCTTGAAGTCTCTCAAGGCTTCACGGAAACCGGCAGCGCGTTCCTGGCTGATGCTCAGTTCGGGGTGTGCGCCGATCAGCGCGATCTGCTTGGGCAGCGGCTGCAACAGGCTGCTGGTGAGTTGCTGGCAGGCCTGGCGGTCGTCGCTGACCACCGAGCAGAACTGCCCGGGTTCCATCACCCGGTCGATGGCGATCACCGGCAGGCCCTTGGCTTGCAGCTCACGGTAGCTGTCATCGCTGGCCGGCAAACAACTGGCCACGAACAGTGCATCGCAGCGCCGCGCGCGGAACAGTTGCAGCAGTTGGCGTTCGCTGTCGGCTTCATCATCGGAGCTGGCGATCAGCAGTTGGTAGCCGCGCGCCCGCGCGCCTTGTTCCAACAGCTTGGCGATGCGTGCGTAGCTGGGGTTTTCCAGGTCGGGCAAGATAAAGCCCAAGGTGCGCGTGTGCCGACTGCGCAGCCCGGCGGCCTGAGGGTTGGGCGTAAAGCCATGGGCTTCGACCACAGCACGCACACGCTCGACGGTGGCGCTGCTGATGCGTTGCTGTTCGGCCTTGCCGTTGATGACATAGCTGGCGGTGGTAACGGACACACCGGCCAGACGTGCGATATCACTGAGTTTCAAACCGGGATTTCCTTGTTTTTTAGAGCTTGCCCCGACATTTTGTCCAATCGTAACCGATTCCTGCACACGACTATTGTCTGAGCTCAAGTGCCGAGTGGTCCTTCAAGCTTGCATAATTAGCGCATAATCTGCCATAAATTCTAGATTAAACGTTTCAGCAAGCGTATTTTTACGATGTTCGCCACTGAGTGACTACTGCCAATTGACCACTCAGTCAGTTATTTATGAACGCGCCTGCGCTGATTTATTCAAAACAATACCTAGTGCCCACAGTGCACTAACTAGGAGAACGGCATGCTTGAGCTCACTGTAGAGCAGATTTCCATGGGCCAGGTGGCTGTGGATAAATCTGCTGCCTTGCACCTGCTCGCGGACAAACTGGTGGCCGATGGCCTGGTCGCCGAGGGTTATCTGAGCGGCTTGCAAGCCCGTGAAGCCCAAGGCTCGACTTTTCTCGGCCAAGGTATTGCCATCCCCCACGGTACGCCGGAAACCCGTGACCAAGTGTTTTCCACGGGCGTACGCCTGCTGCAATTTCCCGAAGGGGTGGATTGGGGCGACGGCCAGATCGTCTACCTGGCGATCGGCATCGCGGCCAAATCCGATGAACACCTGCGCCTGCTGCAACTGCTCACCCGCGCCCTCGGAGAAACCGACCTGGGCCAGGCGCTGCGCCGTGCCGGCTCCGCCGAAGCCTTGCTGAAACTGCTGCAAGGCGCACCACAGGAACTGGCGCTGGACGCGCAGATGATCAGCCTGGGCGTATCGGCCGACGATTTTGAAGAGCTGGTCTGGCGTGGCGCACGCCTGTTGCGTCAGGCCGATTGTGTCAGTAATGGTTTCGCCGCCGTGTTGCAGCAAGTCGACGCGCTGCCGTTGGGCGATGGCCTGTGGTGGCTGCACAGCGAGCAGACGGTGAAGCGCCCAGGCCTTGCGTTCGTGACGCCGGACAAACCGATGCGTTACCTCGGCCAGCCCCTGAACGGCCTGTTCTGCCTGGCCAGCCTGGGTGAGGCGCATCAAACCTTGCTCGAACGCCTGTGCGCCTTGTTGATTGAAGGTCGCGGCCAGGAATTGGGCCGCGCTACCAGCAGCCGCGCGGTGCTTGAGGTGCTCGGCGGCGAATTGCCGCCGGACTGGCCGAGCGTGCGCATCACCCTGGCCAATGCCCATGGTTTGCATGCACGGCCGGCGAAGATCCTCGCGCAGTTGGCAAAAAGTTTTGACGGCGATATACGCGTGCGCATCGTTGATGGCCCGGTGGGTGCCGTCTCGGTGAAAAGCCTGAGTAAGTTGCTGAGCCTCGGCGCCCGTCGCGGCCAGGTGCTGGAGTTTGTCGCCGAGCCTGTGATTGCCGGTGATGCATTGCCCGCGCTGCTGGCAGCGGTGGAGCAAGGGCTCGGTGAGGAAGTCGAGCCGCTGCCGACCGTGAGTGCCCAACCTACCATCCTTGATATTGAACCGGCGATCAGCGCGCCTGTGTCCGGCAGCCAGGTCCAGGCCATCGCCGCCGCGCCCGGCATTGCCATCGGCCCGGCGCATATCCAGACCCAGCAGGTCTTCGATTACCCGCTGCGCGGCGAGTCTGCAGCCATTGAGCGCCAGCGCCTGCACGCCGCGCTCACCGAGGTGCGCGCTGATATCCAGGGCTTGATCGAGCGCAGCACATCCAAGGCGATCCGCGAGATTTTCATTACCCACCAGGAAATGCTCGACGACCCGGAGCTGACCGACGAGGTCGACACGCGCCTCAAGCAGGGCGAAAGCGCCGAAGCTGCGTGGATGAGCGTGATCGAAGCCGCGGCCAAACAGCAAGAGTCGCTGCAGGATGCCTTGCTCGCTGAGCGCGCCGCCGACCTGCGCGACATTGGTCGCCGGGTGCTGGCGCAATTATGCGGCCTGGAAACCGCCCAGGAGCCTTACATCCTGGTGATGGATGAAGTCGGCCCCTCTGACGTTGCCCGCCTGGACCCAACCCGCGTCGCCGGCATCCTCACCGCCCGTGGCGGCGCCACGGCCCACAGTGCCATCGTTGCGCGTGCCTTGGGCATTCCTGCTTTGGTAGGCGCCGGCGCGGCGGTGTTGTTGCTGGCCGCTGGCACACAGCTATTGCTCGACGGCCAGCGCGGCCGCCTGCATGTCGACCCCGACGCGGCCACCCTGCAACGCGCCACGGTCGAGCGCGACACCCGCGAACAGCGCCTGCAAGCGGCCTCGGCCCAGCGTCACGAACCGGCCATGACCCGCGATGGCCATGCCGTGGAAGTGTTCGCCAATATCGGTGAAAGCGCAGGCGTTGCGGCGGCGGTGGAGCAGGGCGCCGAAGGCATTGGGCTGTTGCGCACCGAACTGATTTTTATGGCTCACCCGCAAGCACCGGATGAAGCCACCCAGGAAGCCGAATACCGCCGTGTGCTCGACGGCCTTGGCGGTCGCCCGCTGGTGGTGCGCACCCTGGATGTGGGCGGCGACAAACCGCTGCCGTATTGGCCGATTGCCGAGGAAGAAAACCCCTTCCTCGGTGTGCGCGGCATTCGCCTGACCTTGCAGCGCCCGCAGATCATGGAAGCGCAATTGCGTGCGCTGTTGCGCTCGGCGGACAACCGCCCGCTGCGCATCATGTTTCCCATGGTCGGCAGTGTCGATGAATGGCGAGCCGCCCGCGATATGACCGAGCGCCTGCGCCTGGAAATCCCGGTGGCCGACCTTCAACTGGGCATCATGATCGAAGTACCGTCTGCCGCTTTGCTCGCGCCGGTACTCGCCAAGGAAGTCGACTTTTTCAGCGTCGGCACCAACGACCTCACCCAGTACACCCTGGCCATCGACCGTGGCCACCCAACCCTGTCGGCCCAGGCCGATGGCCTGCACCCGGCCGTGTTGCAACTGATCGACATCACCGTGCGCGCCGCCCATGCCCATGGCAAATGGGTCGGCGTGTGTGGCGAACTGGCGGCGGACCCGCTGGCGGTGCCTGTGCTGGTCGGGCTGGGTGTGGATGAGTTGAGTGTGTCAGCCCGCAGCATTCCCGAAGTGAAGGCGCGGGTGCGTGAATTCAGTCTGAGCGAGGCCCAGGGCCTGGCGCAAAAAGCGCTTGCGGTGGGTTCGCCCGCGCAAGTGCGAGCCCTAGTGGAGGCCGTGTAAATGGCGAAGATTCTGACCCTGACGCTGAACCCGGCGTTGGACCTTACGGTACGCCTGGCACACCTGCAACCGGGTGCCGTCAACCGCAGCGAAACCCTGTTGACCCATGCTGCCGGCAAGGGTGTGAATGTCGCCCAGGTGCTGGCGGACTTGGGGCATGAAGTCACCGTCGGTGGCTTTCTGGGGGAAGACAACCCGCAAGCGTTTGACGCGCTGATCGCACGGCGTGGTTTTGCCGATGCGTTTATTCGCGTACCGGGCGAAACCCGCAGCAATATCAAGATCGCTGAACAGGATGGCCGGGTGACCGACATCAATGCGCCGGGGCCGCAGGTCAGTGAGCAGGCACAATTGGCCTTGCTCAATCAATTGACCCTGATCGCCCCGGGGCATGCTGCCGTAGTAGTCGCTGGCAGTTTGCCGCGCGGCGTCAGCGCGCAGTGGTTTCAGAGTTTGCTTGTGCATTTGAAAAGCCTCGGCCTGAAAGTCGTCCTCGACACCAGCGGCGAAGCCTTGCGCGCGGGCATCAAGGCCGGCCCGTGGTTGATCAAACCCAACACCGAAGAACTCGCCGAAGCCCTCGATTGCGCCACCGACTCCATCGCACAGCAGGCCCAGGCCGCCGAGCGTTTGCATGCTCAAGGCGTGGAGCATGTGGTGGTCTCCCACGGCGCCGAGGGCGTGAACTGGTTCAGCCCAGGCACCGCGCTGCATGCCACGCCGCCCAAGGTCAGCGTCGCCAGCACGGTGGGTGCGGGCGATTCGTTGCTGGCCGGGATGCTGCACGGTCTGCTCAGGTTTGATCTGCCGGAAACCACCTTGCGCCGGGCCACGGCGATTGCCGCCATGGCGGTCACGCAGATCGGTTTTGGCATCAGCGATGACGCGCAGTTGGCGCGCCTCGAAAGCGGCGTCCATGTGCGCACGCTGACAGAACAATAAGAGGGTTTGTGATGAAGTTAGCCATTGTTACCGCCTGCCCGAACGGCATGGTCACCAGTGTGCTGTGCGCCCGCTTGTTGGACGCCGCCGCGCAGCGCCAGGGCTGGAGCACCAGCACCGAAGTCGTAGATGTGCAGCACCCTGAGCGCCAGTTGTCTCAAGCCACAATCGATGCTGCCGAATGGGTGTTGCTGGTCAGTAGCACGCCGGTGGATATGCAGCGGTTTGTCGGCAAGCGTGTATTCCAGAGCACGCCGGCCCAGGCGCTGGCGGATGTCGACGCGGTGCTGCGCCGTGGTGCCGAAGAGGCCCAGGAATACGTCGCCAGCCAAGCGCCGGTGGCGGCGAAGAATGCCCCGCGTATCGTCGCGATCACGGCCTGCCCGACCGGCGTGGCCCACACCTTCATGGCCGCCGAAGCCTTGCAGCAAACGGCCAAGCGCCTGGGCTATGACTTGCAGGTCGAGACCCAGGGGTCGGTGGGCGCACGCACGCCGTTGAGCGCGCAGGCCATCGCCGATGCCGATGTGGTGTTGCTGGCGGCGGATATCGAAGTCGCCACTGAGCGTTTCGCCGGCAAAAAGATTTACCGCTGCGGTACCGGCATCGCCCTCAAGCAGTCCGAGGCCACGCTCAACAAGGCGCTGGCCGAAGGCGCGGTAGAAAACGCCGCCAGCGGTGCGGTCGGCAAAAAAGAAAAAACCGGCGTGTACAAGCACCTGCTCACCGGCGTGTCGTTCATGTTGCCGATGGTGGTGGCGGGCGGGCTGTTGATCGCCTTGTCGTTTGTGTTCGGCATCCATGCTTTTGAAGAAAAAGGCACCTTGGCTGCCGCCCTCAAAACCGTCGGCGACCAGGCCTTTATGCTGATGGTGCCGTTGCTGGCGGGCTACATCGCTTATTCGATTGCCGACCGTCCGGGCCTGGCGCCGGGCATGATCGGCGGCTTGCTGGCGGGCACCTTGGGCGCCGGGTTTATCGGCGGCATCCTCGCCGGTTTCCTTGCCGGTTACTGCGTCAAGCTGATCACCCGCGCGGTGCAATTGCCGCAAAGCCTGGAGGCGCTCAAGCCGATCCTGATCATCCCGCTGCTGGCAAGCCTGTTCACGGGCCTTGCGATGATCTATCTGGTCGGCCCGCCGGTGGCGCGGTTGCTCACGGGGCTGACGGATTTTCTCAGCACCATGGGCACCACCAATGCGGTGCTGCTGGGCATTTTGTTGGGCGGCATGATGTGTGTGGATTTGGGCGGGCCGATCAACAAGGCGGCGTATGCGTTTTCTGTCGGCCTGCTGGCCGCGTCCAGTGGTGCACCGATGGCGGCGACCATGGCCGCTGGGATGGTGCCGCCAATCGGCATGGGCATCGCCACCTTGCTGGCGCGGCGCAAGTTCGCCCAGACCGAGCGCGAGGCGGGCAAGGCCGCAATGATCCTGGGCCTGTGCTTTATCTCTGAAGGCGCGATTCCATTTGCCGCCAAAGACCCGCTGCGGGTGATCCCGGCCAGCATCGCCGGTGGCGCGTTGACCGGCGCGCTGTCGATGTATTTCGGCTGCAAACTCGCCGCACCCCATGGTGGTTTGTTTGTGTTGGTGATTCCGAATGCAATGAACCATGCGCTCCTGTATTTGCTGGCGATTGTGGCGGGCAGCTTGGTGACTGGGCTGGTGTATGCGCTGATCAAGCGTCCCGAGGCGGCGGAGCTGTCGATCACTTCAGCCAAGGCCTGACACTGTTCAAAATGTGGGAGCTGGCTTGCCTGCGATTGCTTTCTGTCAGTCACCCTTTCAGTGACTGATTCACCGCTATCGCAGGCAAGCCAGCTCCCACCTTTGATCTCCAGTGTTCTTACG
>NZ_VBVZ01000151.1 GCF_005863185.1 Pseudomonas edaphica | reverse complement strand
CTATCGTAAGGCTTTGCGTGACATCCCAGAGCAGGCGGCAGAACCTTCGAAGATTGACTGGCCCGTACTACCCAGCTTCCTGAAGTAACCCACCGCGAAAGCGGTTTTTTTTCGCCTCCCCAAAGCCCCTCCCGCAGGGGCTTTGGCGTTTCTCACTCGGAGAATTCCACCCATGCACAACCGCCAAACCTACACCGTCCTCATCCCATTCCCCACCGGAGGTGGCCACTGGTCCACCGCCAGTGAAGAGCTTGAACTTCTGGACGTCGAAGCATCCGCCCTGCGCACCGCCGGCCGCCTGGAACTGACCAGCGTCCTTAACTCCACCCCCAAGAAGGCTGACTGATCATGGCTGAGGTTTTGAACTTCGAGCACAACGGCATCACCGTAAATGCCACCGAATCCCCCGAGGCCATGGGTGGCCTGGGCGACAACGTTATCGGCCTGGTCGGCACCGCGCCGAATGCCCACGCGTCGATCCCGAAAAACGCGCCGTTTCGCATCAACAGCTTCACCACCCAGGCGCTGTTGGACCCCACCGGCGCTGAGTCGGGCACGCTGTTTCAGGCGGTGTACCAGATCCTCAAAGTGGTCAAGGTGCCGGTTTATGTGGTGATCGTGGAGGAGGGCGCAACCCCGGCCGACACAATCAATAACGTGATCGGCGGCAACGAACCGACCACCGGCCGCAAGCTGGGTCTGGCGGCTCTGAGCAGCGTCCCTGAAGACCTGACCATCATCGGCGCGCCAGGCTTCACCGGCACCAAGGCCGTGGCCGGTGAGTTCGCTGCCTTTGGCAAGCGCATCAAGGCCCGTGTAGTGCTGGACGGCAAGGATGTCTCGGTCGCTGACCAAGTGACCTACAGCGGTGAACTGGGCGGCGCCGAGCTCGGTTTTGACCGTTGCCTGCTGGTGCACAACCTGCCGTCGGTGTATTCCAAGGCAGCCAAGAAAAACGTGTTCCTGTCGCCATCCTCGCTGGCTATCGCCGCGCTGGCCAAGGTCAGGCAGTGGGAAAGCCCAGGTAATCAGGTGACGTTCGCCGAGGACGTTTCCCGCGTGGTCGAGTACAACATCCTCGACACCTCCACCGAAGGCGACCTGCTCAACCGTTACGGCGTGAGCTACTACGCGCGCACTGTCCTTGGCGGTTTTTCGCTGCTGGGTAACCGCTCCATCACCGGCAAGTTCATCAGCTACGTCGGCCTGGAAGATGCCATCAGCCGCAAGCTGGTCAAGGCCGGCCAGAAAGCCATGGCCAAGAACCTCACCAAGTCGTTCATGGACCAGGAGGTCAAGCGCATCAACGACTGGCTGCAAACCCTGGTGGCAGACGAAACCATTCCCGGCGGCAGCGTGTACCTGCACCCGGAATTGAACAGTGTCGAGAAGTACAAGAACGGCACCTGGTTCATCGTCATCGACTACGGCCGCTACGCGCCGAACGAACACATGATTTATCAACTCAATGCCCGCGATGAAATCATCGAGCAATTCCTGGAGGACGTTCTCTAATGTTTACCAACCGTGTAAGACAGGCCATTGCGGCCACCCTTCAAGGCCTGCCGTTGTCCGCGACGGTGGAGGAGTTCACCCCGCCGAAGATCGAGTTCGACATGGAACCCATGTCCGGCGGGCGCTTTATTGCAGAAGAAATGGCCAAGAGCGGCAAGGTGCTCGGCGCCACCCTGGTGCTGCAAGGTGCCGGCCCGGAAATCATGCTGGCCCTGGGCGTGCGCCTGGGTGACGACATCCTGCTCAACGTGCGGGAAGCCGGGCAAGATCAGGACGGCAAAACCTACTTCACCTACCACACCGTCGGCGGCAAGTTGAAATCCCTGGCCGAGGCGAAGCTGAAGATGGGCGACAAGGCCACCACCACTCTGGAATTGTCCTGCCGCACCTACAACCGTCTGGAAAATGGCATCTCGGTAATCGACATCGACGTGCGCACTCAGAAGTTCGTGCTCAACGGCGTCGACATTCTCGGCGATGCCCGCCGCGCGGTGCTGATGCCGTAAAGCGCGCACGGTCAATGTGGGAGCTGGCTTGCCTGCGATGGCATCACCTCGGTGCACCCGACATACCGAGTCGCCTGCATCGCGGGCAAGCCCGGCTCCCACATTGACTGCGCTTAACCTCAAAGATGCTTAATAAGGAATTGCCCCATGGCCTGGATGCCACCGCTGCACATTCTGCTGTCTCCGATCACCGCCGACACCGGCGCGACGATCCAGCAGATTCAACTCAAGCCGTTGTTTTACGCCGCGCAAAAAGACGCGCTGGCCCGGGCCGGTGATGACGAGGACGACCAGTTTTTTGAACTGGCGAAACTCGCCACCGGCCTGTCGGAAAAAGAACTCGATCAGCTCAAACGCCCGGACTACGTGAGCATCGCTCAGTACGTACATGACATGTCGACACGCCCTACGTCGTTCTTCCTGGATCAGCCTGACGAAGCGGCCCACGACCAGCCTGTCCAACTGTTGCTGGCCCTCGACGCGGCCGGTCGCAGCCTGACCGAACTGGCCCTGGAAATGCCGGCCCTGCGCGCCACCAAAGTGATGAAAAAACTCGCCACCCACAAAGAGCGCGCCGAGTTCATCACTGCGCATTGCACCGGTTTGATGATCCCCGATCTCGCCGGCCTGACAGTGCCCGACTGGACGCAACTGCAGGAGCGCATCGACGATTTTTTAAATCAACCGGCGGACTTCTTTCGCAGCGCGACATCGAAGTAATCCTCGATGTGGTGCCGCTGATTTACTCGGTCAATGAGGCAGAGATCCTCGACTGGGACGCCGGCAAAGCATTGCGCCGCTACGACATTGCGATCACTCGCCTTGGCGTTAAACAGGAGTAAGCGGGATGCAAGAGAGTCAATTTGGAACGCGACTCGCCCAGGAAGACAAACGTTGGCTGCTTGGCGATGCGGACCTTGGCAGTGTGCTGGCACCTTTTAGCGCAGACCTTGCCGCGCCTGTCAGCCTGGATTCGGTGCCTCAGCCTGCGCCGCAGCCAGAGCTGACCTCGGCGTTGGTCACCGTCAGCGTGGACATCAACGCCCTGACACAAGAGCAGGTCCGTTTGCGCGAGGCGCTGGAGACGCTCACCAGCACGCTGTTTATTACCGAAAATTCGCTGGCGACCCAAACCACACATATCAGCACCGCAACCGCCAAAGGCGAGCCGGTCAAGCCTGAGCCTGCGCCCCGCTCCTGGACCGACCAAGGCCTTGAGCTAGGCGCGGATGCTGCCAAGTTCGTCGGCAAGGAAGTGCTCAGCGGTTTATGGGATAAGGCTAAGGACAGGCTTTCCGGCCGCGCGCTTGATGCGGTGGCTGACCGCTTTCCAACCGCCGCCAAGTGGCTTAAAGAAGATAAGGACAAGGACAAGGACAAGGGCAAAGACGCGGGCAAGGGCAAGGACTGCTGCTGCACGGGAGCGCTGCCAGCGGATATTCGTGGCCCACTTGAAACGGTCGCCGCGCAGGTGCCTGAAAGTGTCGGCGAGACCGCCAGGAACAAAGACAAAGCGCGGCCCAAAGGCACTGCAAGCAAGCCGCGCGGCGCGCGCAAGAAGACCCGTCAATCCAGATCACGCGAGGTTAAAACCAGCCTGGTCAGAACGTCGGCCGATATCAAATCCCAACGTTCCGCCGCTGCGGCCAAGGTCTCGCTCCCGGTCAATGTCATGGGCCAACCACTGCTTGCGTTCGACAGCAAGCGAGCGGCGCAAGCCGCTACCCAGTCTCCGGGGGTTTCGTTTACTTCCTATGCGGCGCCTGCGGCAAACCGAACCCTGACGCGTGGTGCATCCAAAGGCCTGGCGGCGGGGTTGTCGGGAGCGCTGGCAAAACTCGAGTCGTCTTCCGTGCGTCGCATTGGCCCTTTGAAATACGTCGACACCGCCATGGACGTGGCCCAGGGCCTGCGCAACGGCGACGCCAAAGCCGTTGGCGCCGGCCTCACTACCGCCGGTGGCGCCTGGGCCGGAGCCTCCGCGGGCGCGGCCATTGGCACGCTGATTTTCCCCGGTGTCGGCACTGCGGTCGGCGGCGCTATCGGCGGCTTGCTCGGCAGTGAAGCGGGCACCTGGCTGGGTGACAAACTGTTCGGCTCAAATGACCGGCTGCCTGCACCCGGTGCGGTGAGCAAGGAACTCAACGCCGCGCGTACCGACAATGTGCAAGTCACCCTCGCGCCGAGCATTCAGATTACCGGCGTGAACCCCGCCGATGCCCAGCAAGTCGTCAACCAGGTGATCCAGGCCCTGCAATTTCAGTGCATGCCGATGGTCACCGACACCCTTGGCATTCGGCGCAACGCGGCGCTGGCCGATCCACCAGGAGGTGATTGATGCAACAACAAATGGTCCTCGGCGACTTTATTTTTGGCCTGTCCCGTGGCTTTGCCTATTCCGGGCTGGTGCGTACCACTGATGGCGGCTGGAGTGACCTGGCGATTATTGCCAGCAAACCCCAGTCGCGGCAAAGCGGCCAGAAGCTGGAGAAGCTCACGTTCACCGGCACAGCGATGTATGCCATCGGCATGCAGCGCCTGGACGAGTTGCGCGCCCTGCAAAATGCGCGTGCGCCCTTACCGCTGGTCGATGGCATCGGCCGTAACTGGGGCCTGTGGCGGATCAATTCGGTGATGGAAACCCAGAGCAACGTGATCGATGACGGCACTGCCATGGTCATGGCCTGGACTATGGAACTGGAGGAATTCGTCAATGCGTAGAGTGCGAAGTATTGCCGGTGATTCGGTCAACCTGTTGCTCTACCGCGAATTGGGCCGTTGCGATGACGCGGCGGAAGAAACCCTTTGGCGTCTGAACCCCGAGCTTGCCGAGTACGGGCCGGTACTGCCCGCTGGTGTGTGGGTCATCGTGCCGGAAATGCAAGCGCGGCCGGCTGCTGTGCGGCCTGTTCTGGCCTGGGATTAAGGAGGCAACATGGCACAGGGATTTACGCCAATCGTGGAGTTTTATGGCGCCAATGCCGCGCTGCTCAATCAACGCCTGATGCATTGGAGCCATACCGACGCTGCAGGTATCGAGTCTGACCGACTGGAGTTGACCCTCAATATCGAGGGGCTGGAAGGTTTGCCCAGCCTGAGCGGCAAGATCGGTTTGCGCGTGGGTTATCAGGAGTCCGCGCTGGTGGAGAAAGGCGAGTTCGTGATCACGCAGCGCACGCCCGTGCTGTTTCCCATGCGCTTGATGATCGTGGCGACAGCCGCACCTTTCAGCATGCTCGACGCCAGCGGTTATCGCCAGCGACGGTCGGCCAGTTACGGGCCAACCACGTTGGGCGCACTGTTTCGCCAACTGGTCAGTCGCCACGGGTTTTCACCGCGTGTGGCCCCTGCGCTGGAAGGCATTGCGATTGCCCATATCGACCAGTCCAATGAAAGCGACATGGCGTTCATCACCCGCCTTGCCAAGCGCTACAGCGCGGTCACCAAACCAATCAACGAGCTGTACGTGCTGGCCGAGGCGGGGCAGGTCAAATCACTTACCGGGCAACTATTACCGCAGGTGAAGCTGTCCGTGACCCAGGACAACCGCCCCGGTGACCAGGCCTTCATCACTGCCAAGCTCGACGAAACGTCTCGCTCCAAATACATGGGCAGCCGCGTGACCTGGTGGGACGCCGCAGGTGGCAAACAACAGGTAGTCGAAGTTGGGGTGGCCCCGTTCAAAACCTTGCGCCAGCGCTGCCAGAACCAAGCCGAGGCGCGTGCCGTGGCTGAAGGCGAGCTGCGACGTGTGGGACGCGAAGGTTTGAAACTGGTGATCGATTGCCCTGGCAACCCTTTGTTGGCTGCCGAAGGCGTGTTGTTGCTGGATGAAACCTGGCCTTCGTATCTGCAGGGCCAGTGGTCGATGAAACAGGTGGTGCATGTCGGCGATCCGGTGACGGGGTATCGCAGTTCGATCACGGCAAATGGGTTGTCGGCGTGAACAGGTAAGTCATTCGCAGCAGCAGTTCACTGATGTTGGAGGAACTTATGTTGAAAGAGCTTCGATGCGGAAACTGCAAAAAACTCCTTGCTCGAATTGGCGAGGTTACAGAACTCCAGATCAAATGTTCCCGATGCGGGGCATTGAACCATGTGAAGGCCACGCGCCTCGAGCAATCGCCCATGAGCGCCATACGCCCAATATAGAGGCCTGAACTTAAATCAGCTCAGTAACGGAGTTTAAAATGGAAAACGCAAACTCGGCGTCTCAAACCTTGCAAGATCTTTGGACTCAAGTACAACCGGTGGATAACACCGGCATGCTTAGGCGCGTGGTTTTTGCGCAAGGCAAGTTTTATGCGGTTGGTGGCAACGGTCTTACCACAACCACTCAGGTTGTCAGCGGAGGCGCAACTGGTACAGCGTGGACCAAGCTTAAGGGCGCCGTCACCTCTGATAGCGCAAAGGTCCTCAACGAGTTGTACTGGAACGGTATTGGGGTAGCGCTTCAAGCCCTTTCTCAATCCGGCAATCTGCTCAACGGCAACGCAGACCGCCCTGAAAGGGTTTGGACAGATCTTACGGCAACTGTTCGCGCGTCCGCAGACTTGCAAGGCATTGTGTTTTATCGGCCAATCAACGGCGAGAACTACACCTGGATACTGGTTGGGTCTAACGGTAAAGTCTTTTCCCGTTATGGCGATTGGTCAGGCCAGGTGGAGCGCAATACGACCTTCACTTCTAGCGAGACTGTGTACTGCGTCAACGTCATTGGCAGTTTTGTGTTGATTGCGGGATCGAATGGGAAGCTGCTTAGCGCTGTGAAGATGGCGACGGATAATCCGCAAACATTCACGACCAGAACCAGCACCTTCGGCTATAGCACCATCCTTTCCATGAAGCTTTGCAACGGGAAAATGTTTATCGTTGGTGCGGATGGCAAGATGGCATATTCATCCGATGGCCTTAGCTGGACTGCTGTTGAAGATACCAGTTTCGGTGGAACCATCATCCGCGACATTGCTTACGGTAACGGCAAGTATGTAGCTGTCGGCGACGGCGGCAAGACAGCCGTTTCCGAGGATGGGATCGGCTGGGTTCAGCAAGCCAACACTTTCGCAGGAACCGATATCCGGAGCGTCGCCTACGGCAACGGCAATTTTACAGCTGTTGGTGCAGGCGGCAAGATTGCTTACTGGACTCCGTGATCTTCTATCTCCTTGCGTAATAGAGCCCAGCCGTCGCGCTGAGCTTTTTATTGCCTAATTTTCCCCAAGCCCTCAAAGCCTCTGACTTGTCACGCTGATGAGGGACCTATTCAGGGCCTCAGCATTCGCTGGGGCTTTTCGTGTCTGGAGGTTCAGCATGCTGCTCAGAAGTCTCGAAGAGGCGAAGCTATTTGTGGTGGTCGACGGCATCGCATGCGCCTACTACGCGCAGATCGGTGCAACCGAAATCGAAAATGCAAAACAGGCCGACTCGATTACACCAGAGCAGCGCTGGTTCCTGAAAGGGCTCACCTTCGGACCTATCAATCGTTAATTCCAGGCCTCGCCATTGAGCGGGGACGTTTGCCTTAAGCCGTTCGTCCATTGATTGGCACTGACCATGACCTGCCAGCCTCCCATGTTCAAGCGCGGATATCCCGAGCATAAAAACGGAGAGTCAGCATGGACATCGATAAGAATGCGCCAGGCAATATTTCTCAGCAGGAAGTCACACGCGGCACTGATAACGAGACAGGGCATGACCCAAGGCGTGATGAGGACAAGATCCCGCTGCCGCCTGACGACGATGCACCTCTCGAAGAGGATATGTCGGATGTGGACGCCGCTGATTCAGTAGCGAGCGAGCATCCTGACAACTGAGTAAAATCAGCTAACAAACCCGGCGATTGTGTCGGTTTTTTTATTGCCTACGGAAAGGGTAATTCAGCAAAAGTAATTTGCAGATGTTGAAAGAATTCAGATGCAGTAACTGCAAAAGACTTTTCGCCTGCACGGGTGGGTTTACAGAGCTCCAGATCAAATGTTCCCGATGTGGGATGCTGAATCATGTGGAGGCCGCGAGCCTCGAGCAATCGCCTTTGAGCGACATGAAAGCGGAATCTTCCGCGACAAATCATTCGACTCGATAGGTGAATACACATGAACACTATATTGAACTTCATCGTCTCTGAGAGCGCCAGGTGGCAGCATTCGCGTGCGGTTAATTCAAGGCGCGTGTGCTGCGTAATAGCTAAAGGATGGATAGGAAAAAGGGAGGCTCTATGTTTACGATTGACTACAACACTTATCGCACGCTTAAACCTTACGGCAAACGTGTACGTTTCCTGGTGTTGCACTACACCGCGTTGGACTTTTCTGGCTCGGTCAAATCGCTGACCACCGGGGCTGCAAGTGCGCATTATCTGATCCCGGATCCAATCGATCCGAGCTACATTGCGGCGGGCTTCAAAGGGCAGAAGATTTTCAGTCTGGTGGCGGAAGAGGACCGTGCGTGGCACGCAGGTGTCAGCCAGTGGGCCGGTCGTTCAGGGTTGAACGACACCTCTATCGGTATCGAGATTGTTAACCAGGCCACGGATGTCGACGGCGTTTTCACGTTCCCTGACTACCAGGCTTCGCAAATCAGAGCCCTCAAGCAATTGGCGAGGAACATCCTGCAACGTTACCCGGACATGTCGCCGAAAAACGTGGTAGGCCATTCCGATATTGCGGTCGGTCGCAAATCAGACCCGGGCCCCAAGCTTCCCTGGAAAGACCTTGCGCAGGCAGGTATCGGCGCCTGGTACGAGGATTCAGTCAAAGACAAATACCTCCAGCAATTCAGTGGCGAAATGCCTGAGCGTGAGCAAGTGGTTCAGGCATTTTCCCGCTATGGCTATGGCATTGAAACGCCCACTTCTGATGGTTTTTTCAGTGCGCTGGTACGGGCTTTTCAACTGCACTTTCGGCCTGAAAACCATGATGGCGTGCTGGATTGCGAAACCTGCGCGATCTTGTATGCACTGAATGAAAAATACGCCTGAGTTCGTGCGGCACTCAAAGCTCGATCTTCATTTCGAAGCGCCGAGGAGGGCAACATGGTCCTGTCCGAGCAACAGTTAGTTAAAGTCTTACCACGCTCACAGCTTAAAGCTGGCGTTTTCATTTCTGCGTTAAACGCGGCCATGTCACACCACCAAATCATCACACCTGAGCGCATGGCCGCATTTCTTGCCCAAATCGGCCACGAATCCGGCCAGTTGCTCTATGTGCGAGAACTGGGCAGCGATCAATACCTGAGCAAATACGACACCGGCACCCTGGCCGCGCGTTTGGGCAACACCCCCGAGGCCGACGGCGATGGCCAGAAGTACCGGGGCAGGGGGCTTATTCAGATCACCGGGCGGCGCAATTACCTGGCCTGCAGCCAAGCGTTGTTCGGCGACGAGCGCCTGTTGCAGCAACCGCAACTGCTGGAGCAGCCGCAATGGGCGTGTGAGTCCGCCGCATGGTTCTGGCAAAGCAATGGTTTGAACGAACTCGCCGACAAAGACCAGTTCACCACCATAACCCGACGCATCAATGGCGGGCTGAACGGGCTGGATGAGCGTTTGCAACTGTGGGCGCGGGCGAAGGCGGTGTTGGGCGTTTCCTGAGGTGGCGTGCGCGTCGTCGGCCGTTAGCGTCTTGATGCACTCTCTAACTTGCATGGCCGATAGGCTCCTGTAGGGTAGGCAAACCCCCGCCCACTCCTGGAGACGACTGTGAAGGAAATCACTCAACTGGCTGCTGAACTGGGTCGCCGTTTGCAGGTACTCAATGCCCACGTCACCACTGCCGAGTCCTGCACCGGTGGCGGTATCGCCGAAGCCATCACGCGCATACCGGGCAGTTCGGCGTGGTTTGAGGCCGGTTATGTCACTTACTCCAATCGGCAGAAAACCCGGCAGCTGGGCGTGCCGGAGGCGTTGTTCCCCAAGGTCGGCGCCGTCAGCCAGGAAGTGGTGGAGGCGATGGCGCGCGGTGCGCAGGAAAAAAGCCTGTCGCGCTTTGCCGTGGCGGTCAGCGGCGTGGCGGGGCCGGATGGTGGTTCGCCGGATAAACCGGTAGGCACTGTATGGCTGGCGTTCGGCGTGGGTGATGAGGTGACGGCCGAGTTGGCGCACTTCCCCGGCAACCGCGACGAGGTCCGTCGACAAACGGTAAAGGCCGCGCTGGAGGGCTTGTTGCGACGAGCTGCAGCAGAAATCGAAAATCAGGGGTAGGCGATCCCGGATCTTTGTGGAACAATACTGTCTACTTATACAGGTGTTGGCCGTCAGGCCTTATTGATTACGTGAGGACTTTAATGGACGACAACAAGAAGAAAGCCTTGGCTGCGGCCCTGGGTCAGATCGAACGTCAATTCGGCAAGGGTGCCGTAATGCGTATGGGCGATCACGACCGTCAGGCGATCCCGGCTATTTCCACTGGCTCTCTGGGTCTGGACATCGCACTCGGCATTGGCGGCCTGCCAAAAGGCCGTATCGTTGAAATCTACGGTCCTGAATCTTCCGGTAAAACCACCCTGACCCTGTCGGTGATTGCCCAGGCGCAAAAAATGGGCGCCACCTGTGCGTTCGTCGACGCCGAGCACGCCCTGGACCCGGAATACGCCGGTAAGCTGGGCGTCAACGTTGACGACCTGCTGGTTTCCCAGCCGGACACCGGTGAGCAAGCCCTGGAAATCACCGACATGCTGGTGCGCTCCAACGCCATCGACGTGATCGTGGTCGACTCCGTGGCTGCCCTGGTACCGAAAGCTGAAATCGAAGGCGAAATGGGCGACATGCACGTGGGCCTGCAAGCCCGCCTGATGTCCCAGGCGCTGCGTAAAATTACCGGTAACATCAAGAACGCCAACTGCCTGGTGATCTTCATCAACCAGATCCGTATGAAGATCGGCGTAATGTTCGGCAGCCCGGAAACCACTACCGGTGGTAACGCGCTGAAGTTCTACGCTTCGGTCCGTCTGGACATCCGCCGTACCGGCGCGGTGAAGGAAGGTGACGAAGTTGTTGGTAGCGAAACTCGCGTTAAAGTCGTGAAGAACAAGGTCGCTCCGCCTTTCCGTCAGGCAGAGTTCCAGATTCTCTACGGCAAGGGTATCTACCTGAACGGCGAGATGATTGACCTGGGCGTACTGCACGGTTTCGTCGAGAAGTCCGGTGCCTGGTATGCCTACAACGGCAGCAAGATCGGTCAGGGCAAGGCCAACTCGGCCAAGTTCCTGGCAGACAACCCGGATATCGCCGCCACGCTTGAGAAGCAGATTCGCGACAAGCTGCTGACCCCAGCGCCAGACGTGAAAGCTGCCGCCAACCGCGAGCCGGTTGAAGAAGTGGAAGAAGCTGACACTGATATCTGAAGCAAACGATGACTGTGGTACTGGATACACTCGTCGCCGTTCGGCGCACCGCGATGGACCTGCTCGCTCGCCGCGAGCATGGTCGAGTCGAGCTGACGCGTAAACTGCGTCAGCGCGGTGCAGAGCCCGAGATGATCGAAACAGCCCTCGACCGTTTGACGGAAGAGGGGCTGCTTTCCGAAGCCCGCTATCTTGAAAGCTTTGTTTCCTACCGCGCGCGCTCCGGCTACGGCCCGGCGCGAATTCGTGAAGAACTGAGCCAACGCGGCCTGCAACGTGCCGATATCGACCTCGCCCTGCGTGAGTGCGGTATCAGTTGGCAGTCGCAGTTGGAAGATACCTGGCGTCGCAAGTTTGCCGGCCATCTGCCGATTGATGCCCGGGAGCGTGCAAAGCAAGGCCGCTTCTTGAGCTATCGCGGGTTTTCGATGGATATGATCAGTCGGCTGCTCAGCGGTCGAGACATGGACGATTAAGTCTTCAGGCTGGTAAAAATCTAAATGTGGGAGCTGGCTTGCCTGCGATTGCGGTTTGCC
>NZ_VBVZ01000150.1 GCF_005863185.1 Pseudomonas edaphica | reverse complement strand
CTATTTGACTGGCCAAAGCATCGTCATCGACGGTGGTTTAACCGTGCGCTGGCCCGACTGACGGTACTCGATCTAAACATGTGGGAGCTGGCAAGCCAGCTCCCACAGGAGACCGTGTTTGCCTTAGGAGATTTGTGTATGTCTCAATTGAACAACCGCCGCGCCGTGATCACCGGCGCCGGCAGCGGCATCGGTGCCGCCATCGCCCGTGCCTACGCCGCTGAAGGCGCACGCTTGCTGCTGGCCGACCGTAACGCCGCCAGCCTCGCCGAAACCGCGATCACCTGCCGCAACCTCGGCGCCGAGGTGGTCGAGTGCCTGGCCGATGTCGGCAGCGTTGAAGGCGCCCAGGCCAGTGTCGACCGCTGCGTCGAGCACTTCGGCGGCATCGATATTCTGGTCAACAATGCCGGCATGCTCACCCAGGCACGCTGCGTCGACCTTTCCATCGAGATGTGGAACGACATGCTGCGCGTCGACCTCACCAGTGTATTTGTCGCCAGTCAGCGCGCCTTGCCGCACATGCTGGCGCAGCGTTGGGGCCGCATCATCAATGTGGCCTCGCAACTGGGTATCAAGGGCGGCGCCGAGTTGACCCACTACGCCGCGGCCAAGGCTGGGGTGATCGGCTTCACCAAATCCCTGGCGCTGGAAGTGGCCAAGGACAACGTGCTGGTCAATGCCATTGCGCCCGGCCCGATCGAGACGCCGTTGGTGGGCGGCATCAGCGAAGACTGGAAACGCGCCAAAGCTGCCGAGTTGCCCCTGGGCCGCTTTGGCCTGGCCGATGAAGTGGCGCCGACCGCCGTACTGCTTGCCAGCGAGCCGGGAGGCAACCTGTTTGTCGGCCAGACACTCGGCCCGAATTCCGGCGATGTCATGCCATGAGTGAGGTGTAACCATGTGCGGACTCTGCGGCTTGCTCGGCGAAGACTTGCACTGGAGCGACCCCTTGGGCGATGAACTGCCCAGGCGCCGTGAGCGTCTGCGCCGCATTGCGGCGATCAATCAAGTGCTGGCGGTGTTCCGACTCAAGGTCGAAGACTTCCAGGGCGCGTCCTACCTGTTGTTGGGCGCGACCGGCAAACAGGCATTGGCCAGTGGCCTGGATCAACTGTGGCAGGCGGCGGAGACCATGCTCGGGCGCCCGCTGGACCCGCTGGACCCGCGTTTGCTCGATCATCTGGAGTCGTCATGAGCATCGCCCTTAATGTCATCACCGGCTTTCTCGGCAGCGGTAAAACCACCTTGCTCAAGCGTTTGCTGCAAGGCGAAAGCCTCGGTGATACCGCCCTCTTGATCAATGAATTCGGTGATATCGGCATCGACCATCTGTTGGTGGAAGAGGTCGCGCCAGACACCGTGTTGCTGCCCAGCGGCTGTGTGTGCTGCTCGATTCGCGGCGAGTTGAAAGACGCGCTGCTCGGCCTGTTGCAACGCCGTGAGCGCGGTGAGATCCCGGCGTTCAAGCGCGTGATCCTGGAAACCACCGGCCTGGCCGACCCGGCGCCGATCCTCGCCACCCTGAATAACGATGTGCAACTGCGTGGGCGTTTTCATATTGGCCTGGTGATCACCTTGGTGGATGCCAGCTACGCCCAATTGCAAGAGCGCCTGCACCCGGAATGGCTGGCCCAGGTGGCGGCGGCGGATCGTTTGCTGCTGAGCAAAACCGACCTGGCCGGCGATTGCACCGCGCTACGGGCACACTTGCGGGCATTGAATGCCGGCACGCCAATCCTCGATACCCATGCGGTTCACAGCGGCGACCAACTGTTGCTCGGTGAGGGGTTGCGCAGCGCCGAGCCTTCGGTTGAAGTCAGCCGCTGGCAACTGCACCACACCACCACGGCGAGCCACGGCGCTGCCCAAGTCTGCTGCCTGACCTTTGAGCAGCCGCTGGATTGGGTGGGCTTCGGGGTGTGGTTGTCGATGCTGTTAAGATGCCACGGCGAACGAATCCTTCGCGTCAAAGGACTGCTTAACGTGAACGCAAGCTCGGCCCCCATTGTTATCCATGGCGTGCAGCATTGCCTGCATGCTCCGGTGCATTTGCCTGCATGGCCAGGCACCGACCGCCAGTCACGCCTGGTGTTTATCCTGCGCGGTCTCGACCCGGCGTTGTTGCAGCGCTCCTTTGACGTGTTCTCACGGCGGTTCGTGGCATGATCACATTGCGTGTCCTCGGTACTTCCGTGACCTTGCTGGAATGCCTGCGCGTGCGCGCCGAGCAAGAGCTGGGCATTCGCCTGGTGTACCAGGTACACGATGTGGAGCAGGCCCAGCGCATTGCGGTGATGCAACCCGAGAGTTACGACCTGTACGACCAGTGGTTTCACAACGTCGACTTCGTATGGCCGGCGCGGGCGATCCAGCCCATCGACACACGGCGTATTGCGTTGTGGCATGAGATCAATGACCTGCCCAAGCGCGGCCGGCTGTCGGCCAGCGACCGCCTGGGCAGCGGCAGCGTGCCCAGTGAGCGCCTGTTCGTGCAGCACGACGGCAGCCTCGGCAGCACGGTGACCGAGCGCATCAGCATGCTGCCGCTGACCCACAACGCCGATAGTTTTGCCTACCGCCCCGAGCGTTTGCCCGATGGCTTCAGCCACGGCAATGAAAGCTGGGGCTGGCTGCTCGACCCGGCCTGGCGCGCGCGTACCGCGTTGCAAAGTGACTCGGCGATTGGCGCGCTGGATGCCGCGCTGGCCGTGCAAGGCGCGGGGCTGGCGCAGTTCAAGGACATCGGCAATATGAGCATCGAAGAGATCGATGTGCTGGCCGACATCCTGGTGCGCAAGCAGAAGGAAGGGCACTTCGCCGCGTTCTGGTCCGATGATGAAGAAGCCGCGCAGTTGATGCTCAGCCCAAGCATCGATATCCAGAGCCTGTGGTCGCCGACCTTGATGCGCCTGCACCGTGCGGGGGTGAAGTACCGGTTGGCGGTGCCGCGTGAAGGCTATCGCGCCTGGTTTGGCGGCTTGTCGTTGTCACGCCATGCCCAAGGCCCGGTGTTGGATGCGGCGTATGCCTATCTCAATTGGTGGTTGTCCGGCTGGCCGGGCGCGGTGATGGCGCGCCAGGGTTACTACATCGGCAACCCGGCGCGCACCCGCGACCATTTGAGCAGCGCCGAGTGGGATTACTGGTACGCGGGCCTTCCGGCCCGCGAGGAGTTGCCGGGCAGCGATGGGTTGCCGTTGATCGACATCGGTGACGTGCGCGATGGCGGTTCCTACGAGCAACGCATGGGGCATATCGCGGTGTGGAACTCGGTGATGGATGAGCACAACTACTTGGTGCGCCGTTGGGGGGACTTTATGCGCGCGCGCAGCGTTTAAGCCGGATATTTCCCACGCTCCGCGTGGGAGTGCCGCCCCGGACGCTATGCACGCCTTTACCGCCAATAAAATGACATTCAAGTCCCCGCCCCAATTGGGTGTACTTATCCCAAGTCCCAGCTAATCTGCTAAAACCAAATATTCAGTTTAAATGGATGTTTTTTTGACGCCAGATCAGCTTCGTCAGGGATGCGTATGACCAAGGAACCCAGTGGCACAGAGAGGCGAACGCGGCCGCAGGGTTCGGCCATGCAGTGGCGCCACACGTTCCAGACCCGTATCGCCGGGGTGCTGGCGCTGTTGTTGCTGGTGGTGGTGGCGGCCACTTACTTTGCGGTCAAGGCTGCTACCACTCGTACCGTGGAGAACCAGGCCCAGGTTCAGCTCAGTACCGGCATCCAGGTCTTTGAGCGCCTGTTGGACCTGCGCGGGCGTCGCCTGCAATACGGCCTGGACTGGCTGACGGCGGACGGCCCTTTCAAACAGGCAGTGATCGACGCCAAGGCTGATTCGATCCTGACTGCGCTGCGCCGGCATGGCACCGGTATCCACTCCACCGAGGTGTTTGTCCTCGACCTGGATGGCAAGGTGATGATCAGCACCTTGCCGGTGTTGGTACAGGGCGCGGTGTTTCCTTATGAGCAGGCCTTGCGCCATGCGCGGCGCAGTGGCCAGCAAATGTTCATCGTCGCCATGGACGGGCAGCCGTATTTGCTGGTGCAGGATGAAGTACTCGACCCGGAGCCCATTGCCCGCGTGGTCATGGGTTTCCCCATGGACAAGTTGTTCGCCAATGAATTGCGCTCCATGAGCAACCTTGAAGTGTCGTTCCTTGGTGAGCAGGACGGCCTTGTCGGCCAGTTGTTCAGCACCCAGCCTGAAGCCTATCAAGACACCGTCATCAGCCTGATGCGCGAAAGCCCTCCCAACCCTGAGGCGCAGATCAATGTGTTTCACGGGCAACGTGCACTGAGCCAGGTGCTGCCGCTGGCCAATACCGGCGATGGCGATCAAGTACGCGTGTTGCTGCAAAGCCCGCTGGACCATGCGCTGGAATCCTTTGCGCCGCTGGACCGGCAGTTCCTCGGGATTGCCCTGGCGGTGCTGCTGGTGTCATTGGCGGCGGCGTTGTTGCTGGCGCGCCGTGTGTCGCGCCCGCTCACTGCCTTGGTGGAGGCCGCTGAACGCATTGGCGCCGGTGACTACCGCACGCCAGTGCGGGTGCGCAGTCATGACGAATTCGGCTTGCTGGCCCGTGCCTTCAACGCCATGCAAAGCGGCATCGCCGTGCGCGAGCGGCAACTGGCGCATAACGCCTTGCATGATCCGCTCACCGGCTTACCCAACCGCGCCTTGGCCATGGAGCGCCTGGGCAGTGCGATCAGTGCGCGGCGGCCAGTGGTGCTGCTGTACCTGGGGATCGAAAACTACCGGGTGATCAACGAAGGGTTTGGCCCTCAGGGCGTCGAAGAAATGCTGCGTGAAGCCAGCCGGTGTTTGTCCATGAGCCTGTTGGCCAGCGACACCGCGGCGCGCATCGCTGGCAGTGAGTTCCTGCTGTTGCTGGAAAACACCGAGATCGACCGCGCCGTGGCCCGCGCCGATCGCCTTTACGGGCTGCTTACCGAACCCCAGCGTATCGGCAATGACGAAGTGCGCCATGAAGTCAGCATCGGCATCGCCGCGTACCCCACCGACGGTCAACAGGTCGAAGAGTTGATCAGCCGCGCGGCCATTGCCAGGCATGATGCGGCGAGCCTGCCGGGGCATTTGCAGATCTACCAGCAAGACCGCGACCTTGCACACCAGCGCCAGATCACCCTGATCCGCGACCTGCGCCGGGCGGTGGTCGAGGGCGAATTGTTCCTGTGTTACCAGCCCAAGCTCGACCTCAGGCACGGCCATGTGCGTCAGGCAGAAGCCTTGCTGCGCTGGCAGCATCCGACCCTTGGGCAGGTGTCGCCCACCGAATTCATTCCATTGGCCGAGCGCACCGGCAGCATGGGCAGCCTGACCTTGTGGGCAATCGAGGAAGCCATCCGCCAAATGGCCGAGTGGGCGCAACGGGGTTTGCACCTGCAACTCTCGGTCAATATCTCGGTGGATGATTTGGCTGATGATGACTTGGCCATACGCGTCACCGCCTTGTTGATGCAGTACAAGGTCTCGGCCGACCAACTGATTTTCGAGATCACCGAAAGCGCGATCATGCATAACCCGCAACAGGCCCTCAGTGTGCTGGAGCAACTGCGTGGCTGCGGCATCAGCCTGTCGGTGGATGACTTCGGCACAGGCTATTCATCGCTGGCGCAATTGCAGCGTTTGCCGGTGCAGGAATTGAAGATCGACCAGTCGTTTATCCGCAACCTCGACAGCGCCAGTGGCGACGGTGTGATCGTGCGTTCGACCATTGAAATGAGCCACAACCTGGGGCTCAAGGTGGTGGCAGAGGGCGTGGAGTTTGAGCCCAGCCTGAAGTTGCTCAGGCAGTGGAAGTGCGACACGGCGCAGGGGTACTTGATCAGTCGGCCGTTGAATGCCATGGCATTTGAAATGTGGATGCGGCGCGAGCGGATGGTGTTGTAAATCGTGATCTCCAGGCATTCCTGTGGGAGCTGGCTTGCCTGCGATGGCGGTTGGGCAGACGACCTGAGTGTTGAAGCCGTGCTCGGTCAAAATGGTTTCCAGCAGGGCATAAAAAAGGCGGCTACCCATCAGGTAGCCGCCTTTGTTTTACCGCCGGTTCAGCTTAATCCGGCAGTTTGAACGCCATCACATAGTCACCCTGTTTGGTGCCCAGCGAGCCGTGACCGCCGGCCATGACCAGCACGTACTGCTTGCCGTCCTTGCCGGTGTAAGTCATCGGTGTGGTCTGCGCGCCTGCAGGCAGGCGGCCTTCCCACAGTTGCTTGCCGTTTTTCACGTCATAGGCACGCAGGTACTGGTCGAGGGTGCCGCTGAGGAACGCGACGCCACCGGCGGTGGTGAACGTACCGCCCAGGCTAGGCACGCCCATGGTCAGCGGGATCGGAACCGGCGAGCTGTCGCGCACGGTGCCGTTCTTGTGCATCCAGATGGTCTGGTGGTTGGTCAGATCGACCGCCGCCACATAACCCCACGCTGGCGCCTGGCACGGCAGGCCCAAAGGCGACAGCAGTGCTTCGAGGATCACGCCATACGGCGCGCCTTTGTTCGGCTGCACGCCTTCGGTTTCGCTGACGCGTGGGCCTTGCTTGGCAATTTCGGCCGCCGGGATCAGTTTCGATTTGAACGCCATGTAGCTTGGGTTCACGAAAGCGATCTGGCGAACTGGGTCAACCGAGATACCGCCCCAGTCGAACACGCCGAAGTTACCCGGGTAAACGATCGAGCCTTGCAGCGATGGCGGGGTGAATGGGCCGTCGTAGCGCATGGATTTGAAATCGATGCGGCACAGCATCTGGTCAAACGGGGTCACGCCCCACATGTCGCGTTCTTTCAACGGCGGCGGCATGAAGTTGAGGTCGGACTTCGGCTGGGTCGGCGAGGTGTGATCACCGGCCACTGCGCCTTGCGGTACAGGGATTTCGTTGATCGGCACCACCGGCTTGCCGTTGCTGCGGTCCAGCACGTAGATGCTGCCTTGCTTGGTCGAGGCCATGACTGCTGGCTTGACGCCGTCAGCGGTCTTGATGTCGATCAGCGAAGGCTGGCCGCCCACGTCCATGTCCCACAGGTCATGGTGGGTGAACTGGAAGGTCCACTTCACGTGGCCGCTGTCGATGTCCAGAGCGGTCAGGCCGGCGCTGTATTTTTCCGAGTCTTCGGTACGGTCGCCGCCGTATTGGTCAGGCATCTGGTTGCCCATCGGCAGGTAGAGCATGCCGAGTTTTTCGTCGACACTGAACATGGACCACATGTTCGGCGAGTTGCGGGTGTAAGTCTTGCCCTCGGCCAACGGGGTGGTGTCGTCCGGGTTGCCGCTGTCCCAGTTCCACACCAGTTTGCCGGTGTGTACGTCGAACGCGCGGATCACGCCGCTAGGCTCGTCGGTGGAGACGTTGTCGGTCACGTGACCGCCGATCACGACCAGGTTCTTGGTCACGGCCGGTGGCGAGGTGGAGTAGTAACCGCCTGGAGCGAAGCTGCCGATGTTGGCACGCAGGTCGACCTGGCCTTTGTCACCGAAGTCTTCGCACATCTTGCCGGTGTCGGCGTCGAGCGCGATCAGACGGGTGTCGGCAGTCGGCACGAAGATGCGTTTAGGGCAGACAGCGCTGACAGGTGCAGTGCTGGCGCTGCCGGTAGGGCTTTGCGCGGAAGCGTAGACGGCGTCATCGTGATACGACACGCCACGGCAGGTCATGTGCGCCCAACCTTTGAAGTTCGCGGCACCCTGGCTGCTGATCTTCGGGTCGAAACGCCAGATTTCCTTGCCGGTGTCCGGGTCCAGGGCAATCACCTGGCTGTGCGGCGTGCACACATAGAGCATGCCGTTGACTTTCAGCGGGGTGTTTTCTGCGGTGGTTTCACCGGGATCGCCTGGGCCAGGGATGTCACCGGTGCGATAGGTCCACGCCGGCACCAGCTTGTGGGCGTTTTCCGGGGTGATCTGCGCCAGAGGCGAGTAACGATCACCGAAGGCCGAGCGGCCATAGGAATTCCAGTCGCCATCGGCCTGGGCCGGTGCAGTGCTGGCCATGCCAGGCGCGGCGTCGCGGTCCAGTTGGCCGGTCTTGACCATCTCACCCGGGTTGGTGAATTGGCTGGCCAGGGCGGCAGCGCCCGCCAGCACCAAGGCTACGCTCAGCGCGCCAGTGCCCAGCGGCGCGGGTTGGCCACGCAGCAACGGACGGCGAAACCACGGCAGCAGCAAGACGATGCCCAAGGCGAACAGCAGGGCCAGGCGCGGCACCAATTGCCACCAGTCCAGGCCGACTTCCCACAGTGCCCACACGGTACTGGCGAACAGCACCAGTGCGTACAGGCCCAGCGCTGCGCGGCGGGTGGCCAGCAGCAACACGCCGGTGAGGGCGATGCCGATACCGGCCAGCAGGTAGTACAGCGACCCGCCGAGCATGCTCAGCTTGACGCCGCCAGCCAGCAAGGCCAGCCCCATGATCAGCAGCAAGACGCCTAGCAGCCTGGGCAGCAGGCGGCTTGGGCTTGAAGCACCATCAGTGCTCATAGTGTGTTTCTCCGTGACGTTGGAATTATGTAACCCCGTGCTTCACTGTAGATGACGATTCGGCGCGGGCTTGGTTCAGCGTTAAATTGGGTTTTTCTGGGGATAAGTCGGTTATCCACAGGCGGGCGATTGAACCCCACGCGCGGGTCGGTTTAAGACAGCGCTGTCTTTAAGGCAGGGAATATTCGGCAAGATGGGATCGACCGCAGGCGTGAAACGTTTCAGTTTGTTGCGGCAAGGATAAAGCGCCTTCTCATTTTGAGAAAGCGTAATTAGAGAGATGCATCATTTCAGATCTGGTAACAGTGACAGAACGTCGCTGCAAGAATGCCTGTAAAGCCTGGCTTCTGTGGGAGCTGGCTTGCCTGCGATAGCGTCACCTCGGTACCCCAGGGAAACTGCGGTGATGCTATCGCGGGCAAGCCCGGCTCCCACAGAAGCCGGTTACTACAGGAGGATTGTGCTGCTGTTTAGAAGGTGGTGCGCACGCCGAACTGCACGCTGCGCCCAGGCGCCGGGGCGATATCGCGCAGGATCGAGCTGGCATAACGCACGGTCTGGTTGGTGAGGTTTTCGCCATTGACGAACGCCAACCACTGGCTGCCACCCACATTGAAGTGATAACCGGCGCTGGCGCCCAAGGTGGTGTAGCCGTCGGTGCCGCTTTCGTTATCCGGCACACGCCCTTGGCCCGCGGCGTGTTCCACGTCGATCCGCGCCTGCCAGCGGTCCAGTTCCCACAGCAAGCCGCTGTTCAAGCGCAGAGGCGCAATACGCGGCAAGGCTTCGCCCGTGTCCAGGTTGGTGGCGCGGGTGTAATCGCCCGACAGCTCCAGGGCGAACTTGCCGTAGGCGCTTTCGCCCAACTTCCAGTGATCCTGGGCTTCGAAGCCGGCGAAACGTGCGCGCACACCGGAATATTTGTATTCCGGGATACCGCCCGCGTCTTCTTCGCCTTCATCGTTCAGCGTGCGCCCTGTGCCCAGCAAGCCGATGTAGTTGGAGAAGCGGCTGTAGAACACGCCGAAACTGCCTTTGTGCGTGCCGTTGTCAAAGCGCAGTGCCAGGTCGCTGGACACGGCTTTCTCTTTCTTCAGGTTGGCGTCACCCAACTCGTAAGTGCCGGTGGCGACGTGGGCGCCGTTGGCGTACAGCTCGTAGAAAGTCGGTGCGCGCTCGGTGTAGCCCAGTGTCGCGGCCAGCGACCAGACCGGCGTGAGGCTGTATACCGCGCCGGACGACAGGCTGCCGGCGGTAAAGTCATTGGATTTATCGGCACCGGCAAAGCGCGCATTACCCTTGGCATTCGGGTCGACATTGGTGTGTTCCACACGCCCGCCAAGGCTGAGCTTGAGACGCTCGGTGGCCTGCATCTCTTCGAGAATAAACAGCGCGCCGGCGTTGGTGTCGGTCTGCGGTACAAAGGCCTCTTCACCCAGTGCCGAGAACTCATTGCGCGTCACTTGGGCGCCGACCACACCCTCGAACGGGCCGAGCGGCTGGTGGCGCGCTTCAACGCGGGCTTCATAGCCCTTGTTCTTGAAAATGGTGCCGGTTTCGCCGCCTTCGATTTCACGGTGCTCGTAATCGGTGTAGCCCGCGTCAAGTTTCACCGAGCTAAACGGGCCTTGCAGGTTGCGGATCTCGGACGCAAAGGCGTAGTGATCCTGCTTCATGCGGATGCGCACATCTTGCTCGGCGGGTGAACCGTAGTTGCTGTCATAGTTGCTGTAGGACAGCCCGGCATAACCGTCGTCCCAGGTGTAGGAACCGCCGACCGCGCCGCCATCCTGACGCCCGTCGCTGTTGCCCAGTCGACCATTTTTGCCGGGGCCATCCTCGGTCTCCGGGGCATGGCGGCTGCGGGCCTGGCCTGGGATTTTGAGGTCGTTGAATTCCCGCGCGTTCGCGTCCAGGTGCAAGGCGAAGGTGCCGTTGCCGGCTTCCAGTTTACCGGCGCTGCTGCGGGTGGTGTTGGCGCCGCCGTAGCGCAGTTCACCGGCACCGTGGATGCCTTCGATGGCTTCTGTGGGAATACGGTTGTCGAAGGTGTTGACCACACCACCGATGGCGCTGCCGCCGTAGAGCAAGGCTGCCGGGCCACGTACGATTTCGATGCGGTCGACGTTGATCGGGTCCAGGGGCACGGCGTGGTCATAGGACAGCGACGAGGCATCCAGTGCACCCACGCCGTTGCGCAGGATGCGAATGCGGTCGCCATCCTGGCCACGAATGATCGGGCGGCTGGCGCCTGGGCCAAAGTACGACGACGACACGCCTGGCTGCTTATTCAGGGTTTCGCCGAGGCTGCCTTTTTGTTGCAGGGTCAGGTCATCGCCTTCCAGCACCGTGGTGGGCGAGGCGAGTTGTTCGCTGCCCAAGGGGTTGCCGGTAATGACTTGGGGTTGCAGTTCCAGGGCGTGGGCTTCGGAGCCGATCAACAGGGCGGCGGCAAGCGGGGTCAAGCGCCACAGAGTAGAGAGGGACATCAAACATTCCTTGGTAAAAGGCACAGAAAAGAGAAGGCTTAAAACGGTATCGATTTTGATAAGTATCGTTACAATATAACATCACTTTTTTGCCTGAAAAGGGGAACTTTTTTCCAGGGGCTATATTCAATGCAGTGCTTCCACCTCTACGCCCCGTCGGCTAAGGTGCGCGGCTGTGTTTCCTCTTTTTGCAAAAGGCCTGGCATGACCGCGACAAGCAACGACCCACTTCACGGCGTGACCCTGCAGCACGTCCTCACCACCCTGGTGGAACACTACGAATGGAGCGGTCTGGCCGAACGCATTGATGTGCGCTGTTTCAAGAGCGACCCCAGCATCAAGTCGAGCCTGACATTCCTGCGCAAAACGCCGTGGGCGCGGGAGAAAGTCGAAGGTTTGTACGTCAAGCTGATGCGTACCAAACGCCCGCTGGATTGAGGCCATGAAGCGGTATGTGGCCACGGCGGCGCTGGCTGGCTGGACAGGGCTGGCGATTCAGCAATACTTGATTTTCTATTCGCGCTGGGAGGCCGGCGCGAGCCTGTTGGGCGGGCTGATCAACTTTTTCAGTTTCTTCACGGTGCTGACCAACACCCTGGTGGTCGTGGTGTTGAGCTATGCGCTGGTCAATCGCGAGTCGGCGGCAAAACGTTTCTTCCTGGCGCCCGCTGTCAGTAGCGGTATTGCCGCGAGCATCGTGGTCGTGAGCCTGGCCTACAACCTGTTGCTCCGACATTTGTGGAGCCCCACCGGCTTTCAATTTATCGCCGACGAGTTGTTGCACGACGTGATGCCGCTGCTGTTCGTGATCTATTGGTGGCGGTGTGTGCCCAAGGGCACGTTGCACTTCAAGCACATTGGCGGGTGGGTGATTTACCCGCTGGTGTACTTCGGCTATGTGCTGCTGCGCGGGCATTTGCTGGGGCAGTATCAGTACCCGTTCATCGATGTGGACAGCCTCGGTTATCCACAGGTGTTTGTGAATGCCGGGGGGATTTTGGCGGGGTTTGTTGGGATTGCGTTGGCGGTGGT
>NZ_VBVZ01000014.1 GCF_005863185.1 Pseudomonas edaphica | reverse complement strand
TTCAATACCGCTATCGCAGGCAAGCCAGCTCCCACATTACAAGCGTTCCAGCAGCTCTCGCGCTCGGTTGCCGAAAATGTCCAACAGGTTCGCCAACATATGTGGCGGTGGCTCATCAGCGCGGGTCAGGGCGTACAGGGTGATCGGCAACGGCGGCGTGAGCGGGCGAATGCAGGTGGTCGCCGTTGACGCGCCGAGGGCGGTAAACGGGTCGATCACCGTCAACCCGGCACCTGACTCCACCATCGCCCGGGCCAGGGAATAGGTCTGTACGGCAATGCTCACCCGTGGCGGTGGGTCGACGTTTTCCAGGTAGCTGTCGAGCTTGGCGGCCAACGGGTCGGCACTCGACAGGCCAATCAACGGCGCACCCGCCAGGTCCGCCAATGGCAGGGGCGTGCTCAGCTCGGCATCCGACCAATAACCCTTTGACGCCAACGCCACCAAGACCCCATTGGCCAGCACTTGCGTGGTCAGCCCAGGATGGCCGGAGAAGTTCAGCGTCAGCGCCAGGTCAATCTCACGCATCAACAGCTTCTGCACCAGCTCGCGGCTGTGGTCGCTGGACAGCTCACAGGCAATGTCCGGGTAGTCGCGCTTCCATTCCAGAATCGCCGGCGGCAGCAGCGACAGGGCCAGTGCCGGAATCGCACCAATACGCACACTTTGGCCCGGCTCACGGCGCAGGCTCTTGGCCAGGCGCCGCACGCCTTGCAGGCTTTCGGTGACTTTCTCGACTTCGCTTTCCAGCGCCAGCGCTTCCGGTGTGGGCTGCAGTTTGCCGCGCACCCGTAAAAACAGCGCAAAGCCCAACTGCAACTCGGCGTGCTGCAGCACCTTGGTCACCGCCGGTTGCGAGACGTGCAACAGCTGCGCGGCGGCGCTGACGGAGCCGGTCTGGCGGATGGCCTGGAAGATTTCGATATGACGCAGGCGCATGGCAAGTCCATAACCTTTGTTTATAGATGACCCATCTTTATTCATTGTCGGCGACCTGTCACCTGGCCCTAGGCTTGGTGCCAGTCAATTCAATAGCGGGTGGCAGCAATGGCCAAGCGGGTTTGCATCATCGGTGGTGGCGTTATCGGCTTGGCAAGCGCCTATGCCCTGGTGCGTGCAGGCCATGAGGTGACAGTGATCGACACGCGGGACAGCCTCGGCAGCGAGACCAGTTTCGCCAATGGCGGGCAACTGTCCTACCGCTATGTCGCGCCGTTGGCCGACAAAGGTGTGCCGCTGCAAGCCATCGGCTGGTTGCTGCGCGGTGATTCGCCGCTGAAGCTGCGCCCGCGTCTCGACCCGCAGCAATGGCGCTGGATGGCGGCCTTTATCGGCGCCTGCCGTGGCTCGGTGAACACGCGCAATGCCGCGCACCTGCTGCGCCTGGCGTCCTTGAGCCAGGCCACGCTGGAGCAATGGCGCGAAGGCGATCGACTGGAAGGTTTCGACTGGCGCCGCAACGGCAAACTGGTGACGTTTCGTAACGCCGCCTCCTTTGAGCATGCGCGCAGCAAGGTCAGCAATAACGTGCAGCAGCAAGTGTTGTCCGTGGCCGATTGCGCACACTTGGAGCCAGCGTTAATGGGCGCCGACTTTCTCGGTGGCATCTACACGCCGAACGAGGAGGTGGCTGACTGTCACGCCTTCTGCCAACGGCTGGCGGCCCGGCTCGAAGCCTCGGGGCGCTGCAGGTTTTTGCTGGGCCGCGAGGTCACTCGCATACGCCACGCCGACGGCGCGGTGCAGGCCATCGAGTTGGGTGACGAGGTGATGGCGGTGGATCAACTGGTGCTGGCGGCCGGGCATCGCAGCGCGCAATTGGGTTTGCCAGGGTTGTCATTGCCACTGTATCCGCTCAAGGGCTACAGCCTGAACGTGCCGATTGGCGCGCATCACCAGGCGCCGAACGTGAGTGTCACCGACTATGACCGCAAGATCGTGTATGCGCGCATCGGCGAGCAACTGCGGGTCGCGGCCATGGTGGATATCGTCGGCTTTGATGCAGGCCTTGAGCCCAAGCGTCTGGCGCTGATGAAACGCCAGGCCATGGAGACATTCCCAACGGCCGGCGATTACACCCACGCGGTCGAATGGGCCGGCATGCGCCCGGCAACGCCCACCGGCGTGCCGCTGATCGGCGCCAGCGCCTATCGAAACCTGTGGTTGAACCTGGGCCACGGTGCCCTGGGTTTTACCCTGGCCTGCGGCAGCGGGCAATTGCTGGCCGAACTGATCAGCGAGCACGCGCCTTCCATTGATATGCAGGGCCTCACGCCCCGCGCTGCATAATTGGATTCATCACCAGCAACGGAGAATAACAATGAAAAAAATCCTGTTGACCGGCTGCACTCTGGGGCTGCTGTTTGGCGCACAGGTTCAGGCCAATGAAGCCCCGCTGGACGGCACCTTGAGCAAAATCGCGAATGCCAAGTCGATCACCTTGGGGTATCGCGATGCCTCGGTGCCGTTTTCCTACGTGAGCGACAACAGTGGCAAGCCCATGGGCTATTCGGTGGAGTTGGCGAGCAAGATCGTTGAGCGCATCCAGCAGAAAATCGGGGTGGCCAAGCTGAATGTTAAGTACAACCTGGTGACCTCTCAGACCCGTATTCCGCTGGTGCAAAACGGCACCGTCGACCTTGAATGCGGTTCCACCGGTGTCACCGCCGAGCGGCAGAGGCAGGTGGCGTTTTCCTACGGGTTTATCTATGTGAAGGGCCAACTGCTGACCGCCAAGGACAGTGGCATCCAGGGTTTTGAAGACCTCAAGGGCAGGAATGTGGTGACCACGGCCGGCACCACCAATGAACGCTTTCTCAAGCGCTACAACGCCGACCACAAAGCCAATATGTTTGTGATCAGCGCCAAGGACCATGGCGAAGCGTTCAAAATGCTCGAGACCGGCCGCGCAGTGGCGTTCTACATGGACGATGCGTTGCTCTACGGTGAGCGCGCCAAGGCCCGAGACCCGCACCACTGGGTGGTGGTGGGCAAGGAACAGTCGCGGGAGATTTACAGCTGCATGCTGCGCAAGGACGACCCGCAGTTTCTAGCGGTGGTCAACGAAACGCTCGCCGACCTGTACCGCTCCGGGGAGATCAACGGGATTTACCAGCGTTGGTTTGAACAGCCGATTCCGCCCAAGGGCCTGAACCTGGAGTTTCCGATGACCAGCGAGTTGAAAGCGATTATTGCCAAGCCGGTGAGTGACCCGGTGGAGTGATAGCCGCAATGATCGTTCCCACGCTCCGCGTGGGAATGCAGCCTTGGACGCTCTGCGTCCCAATTTGAGGTCGTGACGCAGAGCGTCACAGGAGGCTTTCCCACGCAGAGCGTGGGAACGATCGGGCGAGGTTAGAAGTCGCCCCAGAGTTGCTGGGCCACGCTCAATGCCACGACTGGCGCGGTTTCGGTGCGCAGCACCCGCGGGCCGAGGCGGGCGGCGTGGAAGCCGGCAGCTTGGGCGGTTGCGACTTCTGCGTCGGTTAACCCACCTTCAGGCCCGATCAGGAACGCCAGGCTCGATGGCTTGGCGTGGCTGACCATCGGCTCGGCCACCGGGTGCAGCACCAGCTTCAAATCCGCCTCGGCTTGCTTCAACCAGTCGGCCAGTAACAGCGGCGGGTGAATCACCGGCACTGTCGAACGCCCGCATTGCTCGCAGGCGCTGATCGCCACTTGGCGCCAGTGCAGCAGGCGTTTGTCGGCGCGTTCGTCCTTCAGGCGTACTTCGCAGCGGTCGCTGAAGATCGGCGTGATTTTATTCACACCCAATTCGGTGGCTTTCTGGATCGCCCAATCCATGCGCTCGCCCCGGGACAGGCCTTGGCCGAGGTGGATGTGCAGCGGTGATTCGGTCTGGCCCGCAAAGCGTTCCGTGAGTTGCACGGTAACGCGTTTTTTCCCGACTTCCAGCAAGGTGCCGAGGAATTCCTGGCCGGAGCCGTCGAACAGTTGTACGGCGTCGCCTTCACCCATGCGCAATACGCGGCTGATGTAATGCGCCTGGGCTTCGGGCAATTCATGGTCGCCGATGCTGAGCGGGGTGTCGGTGAAAAAGCGGGACAGTCTCATTTCTGTTCTCTGGAAGTGGTGTGCAGAGCGGACGCGGAGCGTGGGAACGATCATACAAAACCTGTGGGAGCCGGGCTTGCCCGCGATAGCGGTAGACCCGACACCCGATCAGTTGAGTGAACTCAATTAACCCGGATCCCGAAAGCCTGGGTGAAAATCTTGTGGCACCGCAACACTGACAGTGCTGTTGGTGGCGATATCAATCCCTTCGCTGGCGACTTCAGCCAGGAAGTCGATCTGTTCCGGCGTTATCACATACGGCGGCAGGAAATACACCACGCTGCCCAGCGGCCGCAGCAGCGCACCGCGCTCCAGGGCATGCTCGAACACCTTCAAGCCACGGCGTTCCTGCCACGGGTAGGCGGTTTTGGTGGCTTTGTCCTGAACCATCTCGATGGCCAGCACCATGCCGGTCTGGCGCACTTCCGACACGTGCGGGTGGTCCACCAGGTGCGCGGTGGCGGTGGCCATGCGCTGGGCCAGGGCCTTGTTGTTTTCGATGACGTTGTCTTCTTCGAAAATATCCAAAGTCGCCAAGGCCGCCGCGCACGCCAGCGGGTTGCCGGTGTAGCTGTGGGAATGCAGGAAGGCGCGCAACGTCGGGTAGTCGTCGTAGAAGGCGTCGTACACATCGTCGGTGGTGACGACCGCCGCCAATGGCAGGTAACCGCCGGTGAGGGCTTTGGACAAGCACAAAAAGTCCGGTCGGATGCCGGCTTGCTCGCAAGCGAACATGCTGCCGGTGCGGCCGAAGCCGACGGCGATTTCGTCGTGAATCAGGTGCACGCCATATTTGTCGCAGGCTTCACGCAGCAGCTTGAGGTACACCGGGTGGTACATGCGCATGCCGCCGGCGCCCTGGATCAGCGGCTCGACGATCACGGCGGCGACGCTGTCGTGGTTTTCGGCCAGGGTCTGTTCCATGGCCAGGAACATGTTGCGTGAGTGCTCTTCCCAGCTCATGCCCTCGGGGCGCAGGTAGCAATCCGGGCTTGGCACCTTGATGGTGTCGAGCAGCAAGGCTTTATAGGTTTCGGTAAATAATGGCACATCGCCCACGGACATCGCGGCAATAGTTTCGCCGTGGTAGCTGTTGGTCAGGGTGACGAAGCGCTTCTTGTTCGGCAGGCCACGGTTGAGCCAATAGTGAAAGCTCATCTTCAGCGCGACTTCGATGCACGACGAGCCGTTGTCGGCATAGAAGCAGCGGGTCAAACCTTCAGGCGTCATCGCCACCAGGCGTTCGGACAATTCGATCACCGGCTGGTGGCTGAAACCGGCGAGGATCACGTGTTCCAGCTGATCCACCTGGTCCTTGATGCGCTGGTTGATGCGCGGGTTGGCGTGGCCGAACACATTGACCCACCAGGAACTGACGGCATCGAGGTAGCGCTTGCCTTCGAAGTCTTCCAGCCATACGCCTTCGCCACGTTTGATCGGGATCAGCGGCAGTTGCTGGTGGTCTTTCATCTGGGTGCAGGGATGCCACAGCACCGCGAGGTCGCGTTGCATCCACTGGTTATTCAAGCCCATCGGTTATCTCCTCGAAGCGGCCCTGCGCCCGGCGCAGGCGAAACAATCGCGCAAGCCTATGCAATGCCAGGCGGCGTCACAACCCATTACGGATGAATTGGCAGTAAAGGCAGGACGATCTGTCACGTTTATCAGGAATAGTCCTTAATCCATTGTTAACGTACTGTGCATACTCTCTTGATCGTATTTCTCGATATTTCAAAGCGAAATTTTCCGCTTTAATTCGATAGGTAAATCGCTAGTCTTGGGCACAGTTCTTACGGGATTTGGGACATGCAGCTACGTAATTCATCGGCCCGTTATGGCTGGGTCAGCATTGTTTTGCACTGGGGCGTAGCCCTGGTGGTGTTCGGTTTGTTCGCGCTGGGCCTGTGGATGGTCGGCCTCGACTACTACAGCGCCTGGCGCAAAGACGCGCCCGACCTGCACAAGAGCATTGGCATCACGCTGTTCGCCATCATGCTGGTGCGTATCGTCTGGCGCATTGTCAGCCCGCCACCGCCACCTTTGGCCAGCTACAGCCGCTTGACGCGTATTGGCGCTGCGTTTGGCCACGCGTTCCTGTATCTCGGGCTGTTTGCCGTGATGATCGCCGGTTACCTGATTTCCACCGCAGACGGTGTCGGTATCCCGGTGTTTGGCCTGTTTGAGATTCCTGCCGTGGTTTCCGGGCTACCGGACCAGGCAGACAACGCCGGCTTGGTGCATTTGTACCTGGCCTGGGTGTTGGTGGTCTTCGCCGGTTTGCATGGCGTGGCCGCGTTTAAACACCACTTTATCGATCGTGATGCGACCCTGACACGAATGCTGGGACGCAAAGCCTGATGTTCAACCTCGACTCACAAGGAATAGAAAGCATGTTGAAAAAGACTCTCGCCGCTCTGGCAATCGGTTCCGCACTGCTGTCCGCAGGTTCGGCGATGGCCGCTGATTATGTTGTCGACAAGGAAGGCCAGCACGCCTTCGTTGACTTCAAGATCAGCCACTTGGGCTATAGCTTCATCACCGGTACTTTCAAGGATCTGGACGGTAAGTTCAGCTTTGACGCCGCCAAGCCTGAAGACAGCAAAATCGAGTTCAACGTCCGTACCGCCAGCGTGTTCACTAACCACGCCGAACGTGACAAGCACATCGCCAGCAAAGACTTCCTGGACGTTGGCAAGTTTGCCGATGCCAAGTTCGTCTCCACCAGTGTCAAAACCACCGGTAAAAATGCTGCAGGCCAAGTTACTGCCGACGTGACTGGCGACCTGACCTTTCATGGCGTGACCAAGCCGATCGTGGTCAAGGCCACGTTCCTGGGCGAAGGCAAGGATCCATGGGGCGGCTACCGTGCCGGCTTTGAAGGCACTACCAGCTTCAACCGTCAGGACTTCGGCAAGCAGATGGACCTGGGCCCAGCGTCCAACACTGTTGAGCTGTACGTGACTTTTGAAGGCGTAAAAGCGAAGTAATTATTTCGCTGTTTCAAACGCCAAGCGCCGACCTCAGGGTCGGCGTTTTGCTGTGCGCTGTTCAAAGGCTTTCTTGATACGTCGTCACTTGGCCCTTGAGCCAAGTGTGCAATAAGGTCAACTGCGCCGACGGTTTGCTGCCCGCAGGCCAGACTATGTAATAGCGTGAGGTGTGCGCCGGTTCAATGTCGGTGAGCCGGACCAGCTCCCCGCGTTGAATCAGTGCATGGGCAATCGAGCGGCGTGTCAGCGCGACGCCGTGCCCGAGCCGCACGGCTTCGAGCATCAACGTGGAATCGGTGAACTCCAGCGGCGCTTGCGGACGTTGCCCCTCGATACCTGCGGCGCCCAGCCAGATCGGCCAGCTCTCACTGGCGTGCAGCAATGGCTGCTCAAGGACGGCTTGCGCCGTGTCCGGCAGCACGCCGTGGTTGAAGTCGCGCGCGGCGACCACCAGCAATGAGTCACCCATCAGCGTTTCGCAATGCACATCCGGCCACTGGCCATGACCGAAGCGAATCGCGCAATCAAGCGGGCCTTGCTCGAAGCTGGCGAACTCCATGCTCGACTCCAGCCGCAAGTGCAGCTCGGGGTGAGCCGCCCTGAAATCATGCAGGCGCGGCAACAACCAATGCATGGCGTAGGAAGGCAGCACCGAAGCGGTCAGCTGTGGGTGCCTGGTTTTTGCCATCAGTTTTTCGGTGATCCCGGCGATTTCGCCCAGCCCCTGCCTGATCTGGTAGGCATACACGCGGCCTTCATCCGTCAGCATCAGCGTGCGCTTGTTGCGCATGACCAAAGCGAGGCCCAGGTACTCTTCAAGGGCGCGAATCTGATGGCTGACGGCACTGTGGGTCACGTGCAGTTCGAGGGCGGCCAGGTTCACTTTGCCCAGTCGGGCCAAGGCCTCGAAAGCACGCAGCGCGGCAAGGGGAGGCAGTTTCAAAGTGTGAATTCCTTTCACAGAAAAGCCTAATAATAGCCGCTATACGTGAAATGAGTGGGCTATCAATAATGGCGGCAAGTTATTTATTCAAATAACACCGTGTTGAAACTGTCGGGAGTTGTGCGCCATGATTGATGAGATTCAAGCGTTTCTGAACGATTACTTTAGTGTGTTGCAAACTCAGGATTTGAATACGTTCGATCAAGTCTTTCATCGTGGCTGCGTGTTATACAGCGCACAGAACTCGACCGTGGTCGTGCGGCCGTTCGAGGAATACCGGACCATGGTTCAAGGCCGCAAGTCGCCGCAGGAAGGCGGTTTTCCGCAGCTTGATGAGGTATTGATGATTGACGTGATGTCGCCGGAAATGGCCATCGTCAAAGTGCGCTTGCGCTTGTTCAATAACGTGATGGTTGATTATTTGAACCTGATGAAAGTTGACGGTCGCTGGATGATCTTTGCCAAGCTTTTTCATAAGGCCGGTGAAGTGGCTGATCAATAAGCTAACGCCTGGATGCAAAAACGCCCCGATTAATCGGGGCGTTTTTGTTAGCGTCGAAAACTCAGCGGTTGCGGGTCAGCAGCGCTGGTTTTTCACCACGAGGGCGGCCTGGCAGTTGATCCAGCTGCTCAGGTGTCGGGAAGCGATCCGCTTTCGACTCCTTGTGGATGATCTTCGGCGCCGGACCACCGCGCGGGTTCTGCACGGCGGGTTCCGACAAGCGTGGCTGGTCGTCACGGGCCGGACGGCGGTTGTTGCTGCGCGAGTCTTCACGACGGGCCTGGCCGTCACGGGGGGCGCCATTACGCGGGCCGTTGCGCTTGGCAGGTGGCGTACCGGTGGTACCGCCGCTGCTGTTGCGCGGGCCATTTTGACGACCGCCCTGTGGCTGGCCGCCACGTGGAGCACCCGTGCCTGCGCCCGCACCTTGTGCCGGGGCACCAGGACGGCGGCCACGGCCTTGGGCCGGCTTGGCCTGAGGCACGTAGTCAACGCGGTTACCGAAGTTATCCACATCGTCGTCGAGGAACTCGTCCGGGGCGCGGTCGGCAGCGGCACGTGGCGGCTGGCTCGGCTGGCGCTGTTCGCGGGCCGGGGTGCCTTCACGGGGCTTCTGCTCACGGGCTGGGCGTTCGCCACGGCCGTTGGTAGGCGCTTTTTCCTTGCCGCCTTTATCTTTGCCCTTGTCGCGACGGCCACCGCCACCACCGCCGCCGTTCGGGCCATCGCCCTTCGGACCGCGTGGGTTGCGTGGGTTACGCACGTCCGGACGCTCGCGCGCTTCAGGCTTTTCGACCTCCACGGCGCTGGAGTCGAAGCCCATCAGGTCGCCGTCGGCGATTTTCTGCTTGGTCATGCGCTCGATGCTTTTCAGCAGCTTTTCTTCGTCCGGAGCGACCAGGGAAATGGCCTCGCCCGAACGACCGGCACGGCCGGTACGGCCGATACGGTGCACGTAATCTTCATCGACGTTCGGCAGCTCGAAGTTGACCACGTGTGGCAATTGGTCGATATCCAGGCCGCGCGCGGCGATATCGGTGGCGACCAGGATGCGCACAGTGCCGGCCTTGAAATCGGCAAGGGCTTTGGTGCGCGCGTTCTGGCTCTTGTTACCGTGAATGGCGACGGCGGTGAGGCCGTGCTTGTCCAGGTACTCGGCCAGGCGGTTGGCGCCGTGCTTGGTGCGGGTAAACACCAGCACCTGCTCCCACGCGCCGTGGGTGATCAGGTGCGCCAGCAGGGAACGCTTGTGGCTGGCGGCCAGGCGGAATACGCGTTGCTCGATACGCTCGACCGTGGTGTTCGGCGGCGTGACTTCGATGCGTTCCGGGTTGTGCAGCAGCTTGCCGGCCAGGGCGGTGATGTCTTGGGAGAACGTTGCCGAGAACAGCAGGTTCTGACGTTTGGCCGGCAGGCGGGCGAGGACCTTTTTCACGTCATGGACAAAGCCCATGTCGAGCATGCGGTCGGCTTCGTCCAGCACGAGGATTTCCACGTGGGACAAATCGACGCTGCCTTGGCCGCACAGGTCGAGCAAACGACCCGGGCAGGCTACCAGCACGTCAACACCACGGGACATGGCCTGAACCTGTGGGTTCATGCCGACGCCGCCGAAGATGCAGGCGCTGACGAACTTCAAGTCGCGGGCGTACAGCTTGAAGCTGTCGTGCACTTGGGCGGCGAGTTCGCGGGTTGGGGTCAGGACCAGTACGCGCGGTTGGCGCGGGCCGTGACGCTGGGATTTGTCCGGGTGACCGTTGGGGAACAACCGCTCCAGAATCGGGAGGGCGAAACCACCGGTTTTACCAGTACCTGTCTGCGCCGCAACCATCAGGTCGCGACCTTGCAACACGGCGGGAATGGCCCGCTGTTGCACCGGAGTAGGCTCGGTATAGCCCGCTGCCTCGATGGCGCGGACTAAAGCCTCGGAGAGACCGAGGGAAGCAAAGGACATGAGTAATCCTGTTTTAGTTAGGGCTTGGCCCAAAGGGATAATCTTGCCGGGCGTGAATGGCGCTTAGGGGAGCGCAACCCCGTCCGGTCCTGCTGCGTCTGGCGGGCACTCCACCGGCTCGCGCGGGCTGAAAGCTGCGCAGTAGCTGGGTTAGGTGCCTTTTTCAAGACCTCAGCGGCCGGGCGTGAGCCTGGCGGAAAGGCCGGAGTATAACAGAGCAATCACGGCGCGCCGCTTTCCTGCTGCTCAACGGTGTGTTCAGGGGCTGTATTGGCTTGGATTCCGCCATATTTGGCGCTTAAGGCTGCGTAGGCAGGCTCTTGCTTGAAGCGCTTGAGCTCGGCGGCAAAGCGTTGCACCAGCAGGTCCATGCCGGCGCCACGGCGCACGGCTAAAAATTGCGGCTGGCGGCTGACCACCAGCGGCGCCTGGCTGACCTTGCCTTCCAGGCCCATGGCCTTGATCACATGCTGGCCGACTCGACGGTCCGTAATCACCAGGTCAATGCGGCCCAGCGACAGTTTGCCGAAGTTGGCCTCATGGCTGGGCGCCGGCTCGCGGTCGAACAGGCTGGATTCGCTGAAGGCCTCGCCATACAGATAGCCTGGTGACGTGCCGACCGTCAGCCCGCGCAGGCCATCCAGGGTCTGGGCCGGATGAGGGCGGTCGTTGGCATAGAACAGCACGAACTCGACAGCCGACAACGGTTCGCTGGGGTAAAGCAGTAAAGCATCGCGCTCATGGCTGTGGAAAATATCCAGTGCGCCATCGGCGTGGCCCTGGTCCAGCATGGCCAGGCAACGTTTCCAGGGCAGGAATTGCCACTCCACCTCCACCCCCAGGCGTTGGAACACGATCATCGTGGTTTCGTAATCCAGGCCGCGCATGCTGCCGTTGTCGTCGTACACATAAGGTGCCCAAGGCTCGGTGACAACGCGCAATTTCTCGCCGTAAGCGGTGAAGCTCAGGCAAGCAAAAAGCACAGCGGTCAACAGCTTGAGAATGACGGGCATCCCCTGAGGTTACGATGCTCCTGCGCTAAAGAGAAGCTCTGGCACACGCATTCGCGGGCAAGTTGATGTGGCGCATTAAAAGCAAAAGGCCCTCGTATAAACGAGGGCCTTGGCATTACCAAACAAGCCTTAGCGTGGCAGCTTGAGGTTGTTCCAGATAGCCAGGCTGGGTTCAGTCTGGTTCAGGGTGTAGAAGTGCAACCCTGGTGCGCCACCTTGCAGCAATTGTTCACACATCTGTGTGATCACCTGCTCGCCGAACGCCTGGATGCTCTTGACGTCATCGCCATAAGCTTCCAGTTGCTTGCGCACCCAGCGTGGGATTTCAGCACCGCAGGCGTCGGAGAAACGCGCCAGCTTGCTGTAGTTGGTGATCGGCATGATGCCCGGCACGATAGGGATATTCACACCCATGGCCCGTACACGCTCGACAAAGTAGAAGTAGCTGTCGGCGTTGAAGAAGTACTGGGTGATCGCGCTGTCGGCACCGGCATTGGCCTTGCGCACGAAGTTCTGCAAATCGTCTTCGAAATTACGCGCCTGTGGGTGCATCTCCGGGTAAGCCGCCACTTCGATATGGAAGTGATCGCCGCTTTCTTCACGGATGAAGCTCACCAGGTCATTGGCGTAGCGCAGCTCGCCGCTGGCCATGCCCATGCCGGACGGCAGGTCGCCACGCAGGGCGACGATGCGCTTGATGCCGGCTTGTTTGTATTGGGTCAGCAGGCTGCGCAGGTCGGCCTTGCTGTCGCCCACGCACGATAAGTGCGGAGCGGCGGGAACTTTGACTTCGCTTTCGAGCTGCAGCACGGTGTTGATCGTGCGGTCACGGGTCGAGCCGCCGGCGCCGTAGGTGCAGGAGAAGAAGTCGGGGTTGTAGCTGGCCAACTGCTTGGCAGTCGCCATCAGTTTTTCATGCCCAGCATCGGTCTTGGTCGGGAAAAACTCGAAGCTGTAGCGACGGTCTTGGGACATGGTCGTACCTATGGAAACTCAGAATACCGGTGTGGGAGCGGGCTTGCCCGCGATGCAGGCACCTCGGTTTTTCAGCAATACCGAGGCGATGCTATCGCAGCGGTGCGGCGATCCGACAAGCCAGCTCCTACAAAAGCCAGCTCCCCTATGGCAGCTGGCACTGGGCCGATCAGTAACGGTAAGCGTGCGGCTTGAACGGACCTTCGACGGTCACGCCGATGTAGTCGGCCTGGGTCTTGGTCAGTTGAGTCACCACGCCGCCGAAGCCGCGGACCATTTCCAGGGCCACTTCTTCGTCGAGTTTCTTCGGCAGTACTTCCACGGTCAGACGCTCGGCTTTCTGGGCCGGCGACAGGTCGGCGTACTTCTGGCCGAACAGGAAGATCTGCGCCAGTACCTGGTTGGCGAACGAGCCATCCATGATGCGGCTTGGGTGGCCGGTGGCGTTGCCCAGGTTAACCAGGCGGCCTTCAGCCAGCAGGATCAGGTAGTCGTCATTCTGCGGGTCGAAATCGCCAGCGCCGGTACGGTGAACCTTGTGTACCTGCGGCTTCACTTCTTCCCATGCCCAGTTCTTGCGCATGAAAGCGGTGTCGATTTCGTTGTCGAAGTGGCCGATGTTGCAGACTACAGCGCGCTTCTTCAGGGCTTTGAGCATGTTTGCGTCGCAAACATTCACGTTACCGGTGGTGGTCACGATCAGGTCGATCTTGCCCAGCAGGGCTTTGTCGATGCTCGCTTCGGTGCCGTCGTTCTGGCCGTTGATGAACGGCGAAACCACTTCGAAACCGTCCATGCACGCTTGCATGGCGCAGATCGGGTCAACTTCGGAGACTTTAACGATCATGCCTTCCTGACGCAGAGACTGGGACGAACCCTTGCCCACGTCGCCGTAGCCGATTACCAGGGCTTGCTTGCCCGACAGCAGGTGGTCGGTGCCGCGCTTGATGGCATCGTTGAGGCTGTGACGGCAGCCGTACTTGTTGTCGTTCTTGCTCTTGGTCACCGAGTCGTTGACGTTGATGGCCGGGATTTTCAGCTCGCCCTTGGCCAGCATGTCCAGCAGGCGGTGTACGCCAGTGGTGGTTTCTTCGGTCACACCGTGAACGCGGTCCAGAATCTGCGGGTATTTCTTGTGCAGCAGCTCGGTCAGGTCGCCGCCGTCGTCGAGGATCATGTTGGCATCCCATGGCGCGCCATCTTTGAGGATGGTTTGCTCCAGGCACCACTCGTACTCTTCTTCGGTCTCGCCTTTCCAGGCGTAAACCGCGATACCGGCAGCAGCGATAGCAGCAGCGGCCTGGTCCTGAGTCGAGAAAATGTTGCAGGACGACCAACGTACTTCGGCGCCCAGGGCAACCAGGGTTTCGATCAGCACGGCAGTCTGAATGGTCATGTGGATGCAGCCGAGGATCTTCGCGCCTTTGAGCGGCTGCTCAGCGGCGTACTTGCGGCGCAGGCCCATCAGGGCTGGCATTTCGGATTCGGCGATAAAGGTTTCGCGACGGCCCCAGGCAGCGAGGGACATGTCGGCGACTTTGTAGTCGGTAAAACCTGCAGGCGTGATTACAGCGCTCATGAAGAGCCTCCATTCGTAGTGTGCGAATGGGCGCCGTTGTGCGTTTAGTATCCAGCTGGCTAACCAGGCCGAACAACGCCCCATCCGAGCCTGACAGGTTGAACCTGCTGCAGCGCCCCTCGGACAGGTGGCGGGAGAACGGTATCAATCGAAGATGACCGTTTTGAAGCGGTGGCGATTATAGCCGTGTGCGCGGCACTTCCCAAGCCTTTCTGTCGGCCACATGCAGATCGTGCATGGGCGTGATAGGCAATGGCGCATAGAGCTTGGGCGCGGGCTCTGCCATGATGTTGCCCATCATTTCGCAAGACGCTTTGGAGTGACCATGAACTTCCACACCCGCAAATGGGTAAAACCCGAAGACCTCAACCCCAACGGCACCCTGTTCGGCGGCAGCCTGCTGCGCTGGATCGACGAAGAAGCGGCCATTTACGCGATTGTTCAACTGGGCAACCAGCGTGTGGTGACCAAGTACATCTCCGAAATCAACTTCGTCAGCGCCTCGCGCCAGGGCGACATCATCGAACTGGGCATCACCGCCACCGAGTTCGGCCGCACCTCGATCACCCTGACCTGTGAAGTGCGCAACAAGATCACCCGCAAGAGCATCCTCACTGTGGAGAAAATGGTCTTCGTCAACCTGGGCGAAGACGGTTTGCCGGCACCGCACGGGCGTACTGAAATCAAGTATGTGAAAGACCAGTTTCAGGATGAGTAACTGCACGGCTTGCGTCAGCGGGCATTGAACGCTCGCGAATGAAGACAGGTCGTACCTGAACCGCATCCCCTTGTTCAGGTACCACCATGGCTACGCAAGCAGACGGCAAAACCCCCAACCTGTCGCAGGAAGAGCAACAGGACGTCGACGAGAACCAGCCGCCCCGCGCGGCGGTTCTGCACGAAATCATCCGCACTCAGGGCGACCAGGAACTGGAGCGCAATGTGGCTGCGTTGTGGTGGTCGGCGTTGGCGGCGGGCCTGACCATGGGCCTGTCGCTGATGGGCATGGGCCTGCTCAACTCGCGCCTGCCGGATGGCGAAGGCTTCAAGGTGATCGCCAGCTTTGGTTATTGCGCGGGCTTTCTTGCGGTGATCCTGGCGCGCCAGCAACTGTTCACCGAAAACACCCTGACCGCCGTGCTGCCGGTGATGAGCAAGCCGACGCTGGCCAATGCCGGCCGCCTGTTGCGGTTGTGGACGGTGGTGCTGGTGGGCAACCTGTGCGGCACCTTGCTGGTGGCCTACGTGATGCTGCACCTGCCGATCTTCGACACTAAGACCGACATGGCCTTTCTCGAAATCGGCCGCAAGGTCATGGAAAACGACCCCGGCCAGATGTTCGCCAAGGGCATTATTTCCGGCTGGATGATCGCCACCATGGTGTGGATGATCCCGTCCATGGAAAGCGCGAAGATGTTCATCATCATCCTGATCACTTACCTGATGGCGCTGGGGGACTTCACCCACATCGTCGTCGGTTCGGCGGAAGTGTCGTACCTGGTGTTTGCCGGCGAACTGCCGTGGAAGGACTTCTGGCTGGTGTTCGCCGGCCCGACACTGGCGGGCAATATCATCGGCGGCAGTTTTATCTTTGCGTTGATCAGCCATGCGCAGATTCGCAGTGAGAGCAGCTTGCCGGGCAAGCCCGCAGACCCGCGCCATCCCCAGCGGGTGAACAAGGACGAGTAAGCTGATTCGTCATAAATGAATGGCAAAGTCGCTGCGCGGCTTTCCATTCATGAAAGAAGGATCTTTATGCGGACTTTCCCTTTTTTGCGGGGGCGCAGTTGGTGCACGCTGGTATTGGCGGTGGGCGTTTTCGGCGTGGCACAGGCCAAGGATGATGCTGCGGATCGCTCCGTGACCATCGAAAAGCAAACTCAGCGCTACGTGATCAATGCCGACGGCAGCTATGTGGTGGATGCCGATAAGGTCGTGCTGATCAACGAAGAGCGGGCCATCAGGTCCAGTGCCCAGCAAGCGGTCAGTTACAACCGCTCATTGGATAGCCTGGAGATTATCGAGGCGTTCACGCTCAAGCCCGATGGGCGCAGGGTAATGGTCACCGCGCCACAGATCAGGGAACAACAGGAGCAGGCCTCGGCCAATGCTCCGATGTTTCAGGATTCGCGGGTCAAGGTGGTGATTTTTCCTGAGGTGGCAGTGGGTGATCGTCTGAGCTTGCGTTACAAGCGAATACGCCACACGGCGCTGTTTCCTGGCGAGTTTACCGACTTCTCCACGGCGAGCTTGAGCCCCACGCTGGATTACTCCCTGATCTACGACTTGCCGGCCGACAAGCCTTTGTACGCCGAGGCCCGGGGTTTCAAAGCCTCCACTTCGGCCGCAGCGGTTGGGCGTAAGGTGTACCGATGGGACTACGTGCCGGCCGACAAAACCCGGCCCGAACAAGGCGCGGTGGCCTACACCGACTATGGCCAACTCCTCGCTGTTTCGACCTTTGCAACCTACAAAGACCTGGCCAGGGCTTACGAGGCACGTGCCAAGGTTGAGGTCACACCGCAAATCACCGAATTGGCGCACAGGCTCACCGCCGACCAGCCAACGCCTCGGGCCAAGGCCCTGGTGCTCAGCGATTGGGTGCGCAAGAACATCCGTTATGTGGCGGTGTACATCGACGCCGGCGGCGTGGTGCCGCACCCGGCGCAATCGGTGCTGGACAACCGTTACGGCGACTGCAAGGACCATGTGGCCCTGCTGGAAGCCATGCTCAAGGCCGTTGGCATCGACAGCTCACCGGTGTTGATCAACGCCGGCAATGCCTATGTTTTGCCCAAGGTGGCGGCGTTACGCGTGCTCAACCATGCGATCACCTATGTGCCAAGCCTGGACCTCTACCTGGACTCCACCGCCAGTTTCATCGCTGCCGGTTACTTGCCACTGCAGGACTTGGACAAGCCGGTGTTGTTGACGCGTACTGGCGAGTTGGCACGTACCCCGGCCACTCAACCGAGCAAGCTATCGAGTGAATTGGTGTTCAAGGTCGATGACAAGGGCGCGGCAGACTTTACGCAAACGTCCCTCGCCGAGGGTTGGCGTACCGAAGCGACGCGTTTTTGGATCAGGTCTCAGCAGCCGGCGGAGCGTGATCAGATGATCCAGAAAATGCTGCGCAGCTCAGGCCAGGCGGGCAACGGCACCCTGCAAACAGATGCGCTGGAAGGTACTGCGTCCGGCTTCAACACCACGTTGGCCGGGCGCACGGAAAACCTCGTCAACGTGCCTGGGCCGATCGGTGTACCGGCACTCAGTCGCCTGGGAAGCTATATCGCCCAGGATGTGCAGGCCCTGTCGGTAGAAAAGAAGCGGGTGCAGAACTTCACCTGCTTTGCCGGCGAGAGCGTTGAAAAGGCCCGCTTCGAGTTCCCCGCGTCGTTGACTATTCTGGCGCTGCCCAAGACCGTTTCGCTCAAGGGCGCGGATGTAACCTACGACGCCAGTTATGAGCGCAGCGGCAATACCGTGCTGGTTTCCCGCACGCTTGCCTTTAACCACCCCGAAGCGGTGTGCAGCCCTGAGTGGTTCAAGAGTATGCAGCCGATGATCGAGGCGATGTTCAATGACCTCAAGAGCCAGATCATCGTGCAGGCCCATTGATCGCAGGCGCCGGCGGCGAAATGAATCCGCCGCCGGCCTCAATCAGTGAGCCTCGGTTGGCGGTGCAGGCTCATCTTTGGTCACATGCTTGACCAGCTTGCCGATGCTCAAACCCTGCAACAGGATCGACGACAGCACCACGATGTAGGTGATGCTCAGCAGCAAGTCGCGTTCCGGGCCAAGCGGCAGGGCCAGCGCCAGTGCTACCGAGACGCCACCGCGCAAACCACCCCAGGTGAGAATGCGGATAGTGCCGCGTGGCACCGTGCGCCAGCGGCGCAGCAACAGGATCGCCGGGGCCACGGTCAGCAGGCGTGAGGCCAGGATCGCCACGGCCAGCAAGCTGGCGGCCAGTACGTGCAGCCAGTTGAACGGCAACAGCAGCAGCTCCATGCCGATCAGTGCAAACAGCAGGGCGTTGAGCATGTCATCGAGCAACTCCCAGAAGCCGTCGAGGTAGCGGCGGGTCATGTCGTTCATGGCCAGCTTGCGCCCCAGGTTGCCGATGATCAGCCCGGCCATCACCATGGCAATCGGCGCCGAAACGTGCAGTTCGGTCGCCATTGCCGAACCGCCGATCACCAGCGCGAGAGTCAGCATCACTTCGATCTGATGCTGCTCGATGCTCTTGATCATCAGGTACACCAAGTAGCCGATCAGCCCGCCGAACACCACGCCGCCAATCGCTTCATGGGCGAACAGCATGGCCGTGGCGCCGACGGTCGGTGTTTCGCCCAGCTGTGCGATGCCCAGCAGTACCGTAAACACCACCACTGCGGTGCCGTCGTTGAACAGCGATTCGCCGACGATGGTGGTTTTCAGTGGTTTGGAGGCGTTGGCGGTTCGCAGCACGCCCAACACCGCAATCGGGTCGGTGGGCGAAATCAGTGCACCGAACAGCAGGCAGTAGAGGAAGCTGACGTGCCAGCCGAACAGGGCAAAGATGTAGTACGCCAGGCTGCCGATGACCACGGTGGCGATCAATACGCCGAAGGTCGCCAGCAGGCCGATGGGCCAGCGATAGCTGCGCAGGTCGTTGAGGTTGACGTGCAAGGCGCCGGCGAACAGCAGGAATGACAGCATCCAGTTCATCAGCAAGTCGCCAAAGTCGATCTGGCCGATTAACTGCTGGATACGTTCTTCGAGGCCTGGGTAGCCGATAAGGCTCAGGCCTTGCAAAATCAGGGAGAACAGCAGGGCCGTGACCATCACACCGATCGTGGGCGGCAGCCCGATAAATCGGTAGTTCACATAGGTGAGCAGGGTGGTAAGGCAAATAAAGGCGGCGACAAGTTCAAGCATCCGAGGTCCTTGGAAGTGAGGGAAGGTCGTTATTGCTGGGATGGACCGCAACAGCGGCGGGATGTTTCAAGGCGCCGGCTAAAAGCCTGATAGAACCTTTCGGCGCGCCTCGGTTCATAGCCGGTGAGTGCGATTTTGCAGTGATAGTGCTAAAACTCTAATTTCTATTTAAAACAAAAAAAGGAATCCATGATGACGGCCGCTTTCTGGTGTGTGTTGATCGCAATATTCCTGCCTTACCTGTGCACGGGGGTGGCCAAGTTCAGCGGTGGCAAGTTCGGCCCGCGGCAGAACCACGACCCGCGTGCCTTCCTGGATACCGTCGAAGGCGTCGCCAAGCGCGCCCACAATGCCCAGCTCAACAGCTTTGAAGTGACGCCTGCGTTTGCAGCGGCGGTAATCATCGCGCATCTGGCCGGTACGGCGTCGCTGGTGACCATCAATGTACTGGCCGTGCTGTTTATCACCAGTCGGCTGCTGTACATCATTTGCTACCTGGCCGACTGGGCGATGCTGCGTTCGCTGGTGTGGTTTGCAGGGATGGCGTTGATTGCGAGTTTCTTTTTTGTGTCGATCTAGAGGTTTGACGTAATCCCCTGTGGGAGCTGGCTTTTGTGGGAGCTGGCTTGCCTGCGATTCGGGTACCTCGGTATGTCAGTGACACCGCGGTGATGCTATCGCAGGCAAGCCAGCTCCCACAAAAGCCAGCTCCCACACAAGCCCGCACACATGGGTTCTTCAGCGTTATTCAGGTGCCAGCTGGCGCATCCGGCACGTGGGGCAACGCCGCGCCCTTGGGCCACAGCATCCAGATCTGCCCCTGCTGCTTCATATTCCCCGCCAGCTCACCCGCCGCGTCACCGGTGCCCCAGAACAAGTCTGCGCGCACTTCGCCGGTGATCGCGCCGCCGGTGTCCTGCGCGGCGACGGGCCGTGCGATGGGCGAGCCATCGGGTTTGGTGGTCGACAGCCACAACAGGCTGCCCAGCGGAATCACCTTGCGGTCTACCGCCACGCTGTAACCCGCCGTCAGCGGCACATTCAGTGAGCCGCGCGGGCCTTCGTTGCTGTCCGGGCGGGCGCTGAAAAACACGTAGCTGGGGTTGCTCGCCAACAATTGCGGAATGCGCTGCGGGTTGGCCTTGGCCCAGGCGCTGATGGCGCCCATGGTCACGTCTTCTTTTTTCAGTTCGCCTTGCTCCACCAGCCAGCGGCCGATCGGGCGGTACGGGTAACCATTCTGGTCGCCATAGCCCACGCGCAATTGGCGCCCACCGGCCAGTTGAATACGCCCCGAGCCTTGAATCTGCAGGAATTGCAGGTCCATCGGGTTGGTCAGCCAGGCAATCGGCTTGGCAGTGGAGCCTTGGCCGTTGATGGTGCTGGCGTCGTCATACGGCTTGAGTACACGGCCCTCGAGGCGGCCGCGCAGGCGCTTGCCCTTGAGTTCCGGGTAGATGCTTTCCAGGTTGACGATGATCAGGTCGTCCGGCACGCCGTACACCGGCACATGGGCGGTGGCGGTTTCGGTCAGGCTGCCGGGGTAGACCGGCTCGTAGTAGCCGGTGATCAGGCCATTGGGTGTGTTGTCGGCCGAGCGCAGGCCGAACACATCCAGGCGCTCCTTGAGAAAACCGCGCACGGCTACGGCATCGCCCGGTACGGTGGCGGCGGCGGCACAGGTTGCGCCCCACACCGGATCAGCTTTTAGGCGCTGGCAGGCACTGCGCCAGGATTCAAACCCGGCCAGCAGGTCGCTGTCGGAAACCGCCGGCAGCGCTTCCCACGGTGCACTGACATAGGTGGCGACGGCATGGGGCTTGGCCGCTTCATCTTTTTTGCCGGTGTCTTTGCCGCCATCGCAACCGGCCAGCAGCGCAACCATCGGCAGAGCCCACACCATTCGGCGGCTCCAGCGTTTCAAGGTGACATTCATACACGTAATTCCTGAAGCGGTTGCCTGCGCCGCAGCGCATTCAGGCAACCCTTATTATTAATAGGGCTATTGGTCTTTGCGGGCGGGGCGAGGATACTGGCCGCCGTTTCCCGTGACCCTGAAGCCATCATGACTTTTAAAAAACTGACCGTGGTATTGCTGGCCTGCCTGACCTTGTCCGCCTGCGGCGGTGTCGATCCTAATTCGCCGCTGGGCCAACGCAAGGCCATCTTCAAACAGATGCTCAAGACCGGCGAAGACCTGGGCGGCATGCTGCGTGGGCGTATCCCGTTCGACGGCGCGAAGTTCGCCGAAGGCGCGGTCAAGCTCGATGCGTTGTCCCACGAACCGTGGAAGCATTTCCCGAGTGTGCGTGAGGAAGATCACACCAGCGCCAAGGATACTGTGTGGCAACAGCAGGCACGCTTCCAGGAGCTGGCCCGAAACCTTGAAACGGCTACCGGTGAATTGGTAATCGCAAGCCAGGTGCAGCCCTACAAGGCCAGCAACCTGGGGCCTGCGGTGCAGAAAGTCGAAGATGCCTGCACGGCCTGCCATAAACAGTTTCGCGACCACTGACCGGTTTTATTTGTCGAGTTCGTCGACAGCCTCCTGCAGTTCTTTGCGCGACTGAGCCAGCTTGTCTTTGCGTTTGTTGATCTTGTCGGCATCGCCTTTTTTCATCGCCTTGTCGAGGTCGGCCTGACGGCGGGTGACTTCGTGCTTGGCGTCGAGCACTTTGTTCTCGCGTTCTTTGCGCAAGGACGCATCGGTGCAGTGGGCGGTGACTTCGCTCAGGGCTTTTTCCAGGCCGGCTTGTTGTTCGCTGTTGCCATGGGTCTTGGCTTGTTCGATTTGTGCGCTGATGGCCTGGCGCTTGGCGGCGCAGCCGGTGAGTTCCGGCACTTCTTCGGCGGCCAGCAGCGGCATGCTCGCCAGGCTTACGGTGGACAACAAGGCAAGTGGGGCTAGAAATTTCATGTGAGGCTCCAAGGTCGCAATCGGATGGCAGGGTGAATTCTGCCGGGAGTAAAAGTGGCCGGGTTGGGCTTAAAACCCGTCAATTCCAGCCACGCGTAATGTTTCAGCTAACGCTTGTACTTGCGGGTCGCGAAAAAAAGCGCTCAATTGCGCCGCGCGGCCCGGGCCAATGCCGTCGGTGGCCAGCCAGGCTTGCGTGTCTTTGGCGGCCAGGGCCTGCCAGCCACCCTCCAGATCGTTGCGCGCCGAAGGCGGTACGCCCAGGGCTTTTAGCCATTGTGCAAAGGGCCGTTGCCGCGCGCTTTGCAGGCTGTCGAGCACCCGGGCACGGCGGCGATCACCGAAGCCGTCAATGTTAGCAAGCTCTGCCGCATCCAGGGTTAACCAATCGAGAATGCCTGCGATTAGACCGGCCTGGATCAATGCGTTCCAGGTCTCGCGGCCCATATAAGGCAGGGCCAGTCCCTGGTTGCTGCTCAGCCAGGTCAGGCGCGCGAGCAATTGCTCTTCGCAGCCAGGGTCCAGTTGCCAACAACTCAAGGCGTGGAAGTTGCGCGCATCCGGTACTTGCACCGCCACCCTGGTCTCGTTGCGCAGGATCACTTGCTCCAACCGAGGAATCACTTGGCCGGCAAGGCTGATGGAGACCTGATCGCCGGGGCGGATATCCAGTGCATGCCAGTGTTTCAAGGAGCCGACGCTGACGCGGCGGATTTGCCGGTCGTCCAGTCGCACCGACTCCAGTTCCAGAATGGGGGTGATGCGCCCCGTGCGGCCGATCTTGAACTGCACCTTGCGCACCAGCGCCAAGGCCCTGGTTACCGGGTACTTCCAGGCCACCGCCCAGTAAGGCGCGCTGGCTTGCCAGCGGTTGGCGGGCGCGTGCAGGGCCTGGTGTAATACCACGCCGTCGCTGGCAAAGGGCAGCGGATGGTTGTACCAGTAACGGCGCCAGTGCGCGGCTTCAGTGAGGTTTTGCACGGGGTGGCTGTAGCGACGGCTATCGGTGAAACCCCAGCGCGCCAGGGTGGCCAGCCGCGTGCTGAAGTCTGCCGGGCCGTCGGGCCAAGCCCAGACAAACAGCCCGATCCTGGAAGCCTCGGCCTCACTTAACTGTCGGCGATTCATCAGCCCGGCCACTTTGCTGCGAGCACTGAGCCCGCCGTGTTCGGACTGCACATGATCGTCAAGACGCCAATAGAGTTCGCCTTGCAGCACCAGATCGATGGGCTCGGGCAATTGCTGGACAATGCCTTGGATCTTGTGCGCGGTGGCTGTCCAATCCTGACCGAGCAGGCCGTCACCACGGCTGATGAGCTGGCTCAGGCGGCCTTTGCGATACACCAGCGTCACTGCAACGCCGTCGACCTTGGGTTGCACCCAGACGTCCTGGCGTGTCTTGAACCACTCGCCCACGGCCTCTTCATCCACCAGCTTTTCCAGGCCGGTATGAGCGACTGGATGTGGCTGTGTGCCGCGCGCACCAGCCAGCGGGTTGTCCGCCGTCGACGGCGTTGGTGCAAAACACGCCTGCCACCGCGCCAGGCGCTGGCGCGCTTGGTCGTATAGCTCGTCGCTGACCGGAGATTGACCGAGCCGGTGGTAACTGTCATCCCATAGCTTGATCTGTTCCGTCAGGGTGCCGACCTGCGAGCGTGCCTCGTCGGGGCAGTCTTCGGCCCAGGCCAGAAACGCCAGGGCGCTGAGTACAAGGGCAATCAGTAAACGCATGATGAGCATCCGTGCTCGGAAGGGGCGCCCAGCCTAAGTGATCCAGGCGGGCACAAAAAAGCCCCGGCAGGGCGGGCCTTTTTACCGGGTGTTTCCAGTGACTTGAACAGGCCGCCCAATGCCTTCACGGCATCGTTCTTTTGCATCTTGGCGCCCTGTGTTTGTTGCTCGGCATCGACCTTGGCCTGGGACTTAGCCAGTTTGTTACAGCCTTTGTTGAGCGGCTCTTTTGCCGTTTTGAAAGCCTGGGCGCTCAGCAGGTCAAAAGGCGCAGGTTATCGCGGCGCAGGCAATAAAAAGCCCCGTCGGGCGAACCCGGCGGGGCTTTTGGTGCAACGCGTGCTTACAGGCCGGCGGCAGTGCGCAGGTCGTTGGCGCGGTCGGTTTTTTCCCAGGTGAAGGTGGTGAAGGTGTCGTCGCCGACAGTCTTCTGCGCAGGGGTACGGCCGAAGTGGCCATAGGCTGCAGTGTCCTGGTACATCGGGTGCAGCAGGTCGAGCATGGTGGTGATTGCGTAAGGGCGCAGGTCGAAGATCTCACGCACCAGCTTGACGATCTTGTCATCGCTGATCTTGCCGGTGCCGAAGGTGTTCAGCGAGATCGACGTAGGCTGGGCCACACCGATCGCGTAGGAAACCTGGATTTCGCAACGCTCGGCCAGGCCGGCCGCGACGATGTTCTTGGCCACGTAACGACCGGCGTAGGCCGCCGAGCGGTCAACCTTGGATGGGTCTTTACCCGAGAACGCACCACCGCCATGACGGGCCATGCCGCCGTAGCTATCGACGATGATCTTGCGACCGGTCAGGCCGCAGTCGCCCACTGGGCCGCCGATGATGAACTGGCCGGTCGGGTTGATGTGGAACTGGGTGTCTTTGGTCAGCAGTTCGGCAGGCAGCACGTGCTTGACGATCAGCTCCATCACGCCTTCACGCAGGTCGGCGTAGGACACGTCCGGGTTGTGTTGGGTCGACAGTACAACGGCGTCGATGCCCACCACTTTGCCGCCTTCGTAACGGCAGGTGACCTGGGACTTGGCGTCCGGGCGCAGCCACGGCAGCACGCCGGATTTACGTGCTTGCGCCTGGCGCTGTACCAGCTGGTGCGAGAAGGTGATCGGTGCCGGCATCAGCACGTCGGTTTCGTTGCTGGCGTAGCCGAACATCAGGCCCTGGTCGCCGGCGCCCTGATCTTCAGGCTTGGCGCGGTCCACACCCTGGTTGATGTCGGGGGACTGCTTGCCGATGATGTTCATCACGCCGCAGGTCGCGCCGTCGAAGCCGACGTCGGAGCTGTTGTAGCCAATGTCGGTGATCACGTCACGAACGATCTGCTCCAGGTCGACCCAGGCCGTGGTGGTGACTTCACCGGCGATGATCGCCACGCCCGTTTTCACCAGAGTCTCGCACGCCACGCGGGCGAACTTGTCTTCAGCAATGATGGCGTCCAGCACCGCGTCAGAAATCTGGTCGGCGATTTTGTCCGGATGCCCTTCAGACACGGACTCGGAGGTGAAAAGGGAGTATTCGCTCATCTCGATGTTTTCCTGATATTTACCGATGGTGAGTGTCGCCAGTCGGTCGCTGAAAGTGGCGGACCTGGATCTGGAAACCATTACGTAAACCTACATAGAGGCTTTCCCCGGGAACGAGTCCCGCAGCGGTGGCCCAACGGGCCAGATCGTCCTGTTCAAAACCCAACCAGAGATCACCGCAGGCCTCCTTGGCCCAATTCTGGTTGTGGCTGCATAAATCTGTGACCAGCAGGCTGCCGCCCGGTTGCAGCAAATTCGCCATCTGCTTGAGGGCTTCGGCGGGGGCCGCAAAATGGTGCAAGACCATGTTCAGCACCACACAATCGGCCAGCAGGCTGGTGTCATTCAACGCGTCGGCCAACTGCAGGCTGACGTTGCCCAGCGCTTCGCGCTC